>PMNO01000513.1 GCA_003161835.1 Myxococcales bacterium
CAGGCGCGGGCGGAACGGCCGGCGCGGGTGGCGCGAATGTCTGCGGCGAAGGCGTCGTTTGTACCCTGGGAGCTCTTCAGTGTACGGCTGGTGTTCCTCAGAAGTGCGTGGCGAACGCGGATGGCTGTCATGTCTGGATGAACCAGACGGTTTGCGGAACACACCAGACTTGTAGCGCGGGCGCTTGTACGTGTAACGCCGAGCCCCTGTGCGGAACCACTCCGACGGAAGGCAATTTCTGCCCCACGGTCGGTGGTGGAACATTCTCGGTTTGCTCGAAGGACGCCAACAATTGCTTCTTCGTCTCGGCGACGGCGCAAGCGTGCACGGCTCCGCAAACTTGCCAGGCGACTGGGGTGGTTGCGGCCGGTACGGCTTTNNAAGCTGTGGCGCATCCTGGTGAACTGCGCCGACCAGAGCCTCACGGCCGGCACTGACGCCGTAAGCAATTCGCCGGCTTGTGTCTGCAAGCCGGGTGGATCCGCTCCTGGGGCCGCGAACGCGCTCTACGTAGATCCCGATCCGCCCATGGCCATCTCCATGACCAATGGCCCGACTGGCGCCCTGCAACCGCCGGCTTGTCGACTGCGCAAGATCAGCGACGCTCTCGGGGCACTCGGCTCAACCTTCACGCGAGTCGTCGCTCAACACGAGTCGTCAAGCTCGGCGCATTTCGTAGCGGAGACGCAGCCGCTGGTCATTCCGGCTGGCATCACCCTGACGACCGCCGACGCTCCCCCGAGCATCAACACCTCGCACTACACAATCGATCTCGGCGGTAATGGCTCGGCCCGGGTGGTATTGAGCAATGGCTCGACTTTGAGTGGCTACACCCTCCTTGGCGCGGCGACCGGTCCCACCGGCTCCAATGCGCAGGGCGGCGCAGCCGCGGGCGTTGACCTTCTCGGCTGCACGGGCGGAACGGCAACGGCGGACCATCTGGCGATAATCGGCAGCGGCACTCAGGTTGGTGTGGCGGTCAGAGGAAATTGCGCCCTCACAGGCACTCTGCTCAACGTGAGCGGTGGTGGAACGGGCGTGAATGTCACCTACTCCGCTACCACCGGCGCGGCGTCCTTCACGGGCGCGTCCATCATCGCTTCCGTCACGGGCACTGGCCTGTTGATCGGAAACGCGACCTCCTCGGCCACCATCGCCAGCACGGCCACCGTGGCTTCCAGCTTGACGGTCACCGGAAACGGCACGGGCGTTAGTGTCACGGGCGGTGCGGCGACTCTCGCCGGTACCGCCATCACGGTCTCAGGCGGGGGAACCGGCGTCAGCCTCACGGGTGGAACCGCGAGCTTGACGACGTCCCCTGTGGCCGTCAGTGGCGCGCCTGGCGTCAAGGGCATCTCCAGCATGAATGGCCAGGTAACCCTTGCCACAACGGCGGTGAGCCTCACCGGGGTCATCGACAACTCGGCACGCGGCATTGTTCAGGATTCGTCGGGAACGGGGATGGCCTCGTTGTCCATGACGGGTGGGTCGGTTACCCTGCCGAGCGTGCCTGGCGCAGGTCCTGGGCTGGCGTACGGCGTGGACATCATTCGTGGGACAGCGACGCTGGCGGGTGTCACCGAGACCGTCGGTGGAAATGTCACCGGCATTCAGGTCGCAAACGCGAGCCAGGTGACGGTGAATGGAGCGAGCGTCTTGACGACCAGCTGTAAGGTCGCCACCTCCGACTGCGATGTGACCAATCGGGGCGTCACTGGCTCATCAGCGGGCCAGGGTATCGCCGTTCCGATTGGTGCTGCCCAACAGGGTGCTCTGGTGACCGTCGGAGGCACCACGCAGATCAGTGGTTTCCAGGACGGCATCTCGTCGGGAGATGGGTCGCTGACTTTGAGTGGAGCGGTTGGCGTGACCGGCAACGTTCACGACGGCATCACGCTGGCGGGAATCAACTTCAACACCACGACCCAGGTCACCATCAGTGGGGCCACCGTCAGTGGGAATGGCAACGAGGGTATCCTGGTATCGGCGGCGGTACCGACCTCGATCATGACGAGCACCATCTCAGGGAACAAGTTCAACGGCATCAACGTCGCACAGAGCCAGAGCACGGGCACGACGGGCGCTAAGTTCTTGCTCTCAGCGAGCACCGTCAGCGGCAACGGAACCGCGGGTACGGTTACCCCAGCGGTTGCGTCCATCGGCGAGGGGCTGATTCTCAGCGCGTCGGCGGGCAAGGTGAGCGCGATTCTCCAGGGCAACCACATCAGCGGAAACGTCCTCGAAGGTGTCCGGGTACAGGGCGGGGCGGCGCTGACCGAGGTGGCATTCAACTCGAACCACATCAACGGCAACCTGACGGGGTTGGCGACGGCGCCTACCGCAACTATTGCCGGCGGTGTCTTCTTCGCCACCGGAACCATCCGGTTGGGTCAGTTCGTGGGCAACCGGGTCTTCGCCAACTCGTCGAATCAGATCGGGTTCGCGGTGAGCCAGGATGTGTCGCTCGGGAATCCCATCGCCTGGGATCTGAGCAGCGGCGCCTCGGGCGTGGTTGAGGCCAACACCTGCAGCGATACGGCCCAGCCGAACTACGTCTACTGCTACGGAGCAGGCAACTCCATGCAGGGTACATTGGGCGTGGCAATCGCCAATCCGAACATCTCCGTCAAGGTCAAGGGGATGCACTGGGCGGTGGCGATGCCCACCGCGACGGGCGACTTCAGCAACGGCATTCCCGCGCCGACGGTTCTCACGCCCGAACCGCTTGAAGGGGTGTTCCAGTCTTGCGTCCCCGCGACCGCTTGCACCGACATCCCGTAGTAGCCTGATCGCGAACACGTAGTCCGAAAAGCCCGAGGCGCCGCAAGACGCCTCGGGCTTTTTTGTGCCCAAAGAGTTGGACTGACCGTCATCCCTCAGCGACGAGCGCCTCGCCGACTCGGGAGTTCGCCAGTTTTAGTCCAGGTGGTCGGTGGCCAACCCCGAGGGGAGCACTGAACCACCCTTCAAAGCAGACGGGTTGGGGTTCCCCCGAGTCTTCCGAGATTCGAACTTTCGCTCCGAAAACCGAGTGGAAAACTGCCATTTGACTTGAATCCTCTCAGCGCGCTCGTCGCTGCCAACCCAGGCCCCTCCAATCCCTCCAACAGGAAGAAAGCCACTCCGTCCGGAAAGTATTGAGAAATTCTTAGTCGCTTTTGGGAAGGGATACCCACGCCTCATTGGCGGGGCGGTCGGATGGGACGGGTCCCGGCTGGCATCCAGGTTGCTCGGAGAAAACCATAAGCCTCTCGCAATGTGTGGGGGCAAAGCTTGCCGAGGGAGAGCGAACCATGGGCACTAAGATTGAACGCGATTTCCAATCTGAGGGAGTTCTGTCGGGTCCTTGCGTGCGAAGGCAACATTCGGGAGGTTGGAGAGCAGCGGCGTACGCTTTGTCGTTCACCATTGCGACACTGACCATGTTGGAATCCTCACCTGTGAGCGCGCAGGCGAGCGAAATCAAGGTCACGTGCTCCGGTGCCGCGGAACCGTTCTGCGACCTCAGAATGTTTCTGGCACCGACTACCCCCGGCCAGCCTGTGGACTGCGGCCAACCTGTCGGTCCTTGCGACACCAATTTCATGTTGTTTACGGCTCCAGCCAACACGTGCGGACCGATTGATCAGGGGATAGTCAACGTCTTCAATTCGCCGGCCTGCAACGTCCGAAGTTCCGCGACAGCGGCGGGTTTCCAGATCGCCAGCAGTGCTTTGAAACATTGGGGAGTATGCATCCAAGGTGCTGCAACCGAGGCTTTGCCATTGGCCAATGGTCCCGTCAGCCTTTGTGGTCTTACCTTTTCGCAGACATCTACTCTCGCAGTTCCTGGCCTCCCTCCGCTGGGCCGGGCTCTGCTGGCGCTAGGTCTTGCTCTTGGGGGATTGGTGTCGCTGGGTCGTTCTCGCTTGCTCCGCAAACGCCATCGTTTTTCGCCTTGACTTGGGTGGCTCCCCCGGTCCGTCAAGCCTGCCTTCTCGAGGCCTGATCTCTCTGCAGCTTGGTCGCCTTTGGTACGAGTCTTGTGATAGATACGGCATCCTGCTCGCGAGGGTCGACATATCTACGCCTTGGGCCCGCACACCCGGTCGGCCGCACGTCTCACGGTTCGCCACGTGTTGGTACGGCAGGTTGTTGTTGGTGACGCTTTGGGTGACTGCTGGTCTGGCTACTTCGTCGCCCATGGCCGGCGAGGCCACAGCCGGTGTCGCGAGGTACCGGGGCATTCACCCGGTGTGGCCGCAAACCGGAGGCTTCTGTTACATCGACGTGCCTCACGTCCACAACAAGAGTCCGACGGACCTTCGTGCGTACCGCACACTCCCGGGCGACGAGAACCTCTTCATTGGGGATCCCGTGGCGCTCGGCTACGACGGCCCCAAATTTGCGTATTTTGGCCCGCACCCCCTCGCTCATTTCGGCTCCCCCGAGGAAAAGCTCTACTGCTACCTCCGGGGGCCTCACTTTCATGCCCGGCCACCAGATGCCGGCCCTTCCTTTGTCTCAAAGGCGGGCGTTTCTTGGTTCGTGGGCGCTTTCCCACCCGAGTTCGCGCGGGATCGCTTCTACGTCTGGGTTAACGACGCACCGGTCCTGGCCAGCTATCAGCCACCCAAGGTCAGCATCGCGGATGCNNGTACCCCTGTCGCCGCACCCGCAGCTGCGGCCCTGCCCGTGAATACGCCCGCGTTGCCCGGACCGGCGCGCAGCCCACGGCCCAAGACCGCTGCCAAGAAGGGCAAGAACGGACAGGAGGGAGCCCCGTGATGTCGCGCTCGCGGCTGTCCTCGCTGGCTCGGCTATCCGGGCCACGCTCCGGCGTTGGCCTTTGGCTTGTTCTGGTTGTCGGCCTGTGCGGCGCGGCTGCGTGCGGAAGGCCTCACGTCAAAGGAACGGTCGCGGTGGAGACCGTGCTCAAAGCCTGGACCGCCGAGGGATTTTCCACCGACACCTTGGTGAACGTCGAGCCCGACGACTGGAGTGCGGGCGCGTGTTCGCGCGGCACGATGAGTGGGCTCGAGATTCTGCTCTGTGAGTATGCGACCGACGAGGCTCTTGCGGCCGGCGAGGCCAAGATCACGCGCGACTGGACGCAGCAGAGCGTACCGACCGGCGCAACTGTCCGCAGTGCGCGCACGCTCTTGGCGATCGCGGACCGGGACAAGGCCGATCCAAACGGCCGAACGATCGCGCGCCTGCTCAAGACCTTTCGCGATCAACGTTGAGGGTGGCGTCCCGCCCCCGTCACCCGCGCTACCCGACCAGGCCCAAGATATCGTTGAGTACGCCGGCCGCGGTGACCGCCGGGCCCGCACCTGGTCCGGTGACGACCAAGGGGTTCTGCCGATAGCGCGCCGTGGTGAACGCGATTTGATTGTCGGTGCCCTTCAATCCCGCGAAGGGGCTGGAGCCGTCCACGGCCCTCAGGCCCACGGCGATGCGGTTCTTTGTCACGGAAGCGACGTAGCGTAGGGTTGCCCCCTTGGCCCGCGCGGCGGTGAGGCGCTTTTCCCACTCGCCATCGAGTCCTTCCAACCGCTCCAGGAACGCGGGGAGGGATAGCTTCCGGTAGGCCTCCGGGACCAGGGATTCCACGGCCACCTCGCTCGGGTCACCGGCGAAGCCCAGCAAGCGCCCCAAGATGAGTGCCTTGCGCCCCACATCGGCGCCCGAAAGATCGTCGCGCGGATCCGGCTCGGTGTATCCCTTCTCCATCGCGCGCCGCACGGCCTCCGAGAACGGGCGCCCGCGTCCCACCTCGGTGAGTAGAAAGCCGAGCGTACCCGATACGCAGCCTTCGATCTTCAAGACTTTGTCGCCGGATTCCGCCAGCTTCTTGTAAGTGTCCAAGATCGGCAGGCCCGCGCCCACGGTCGCTTCGAATAGAATCCGCTGTCCCGACGCAGCCGCGAGCGCCAGCAGATCGCCGTGCGCCTGGCGGGGCCCCGACAGCGGACGTTTGTTGGCGAGTACCACGTCCATCCCGCCGCCGAGCGCCTGCTTGATTATGGGCGTTGTCTCGTCGGCGGTAACGTCCACCAGGACGGGGTTGGAAAAGGCGTGCCGGGCCAACGTGGCGACGGCATCCAAGGGCCGAGCCGCCTTTCCCGACGGTGCCTGGGAAAATCCCAGCCCTGACTCTTTCAGAGCGACATGGGCGGCGATATCGCGTGCCGACATGCCGTCCAGAGCGAGCACGAACCCGCTGCGGTCGACAATGCCGACGATCCGCACCGGGGGCGAACCCGCCCGCGCGCCGCGGCCTTCGCGTCCGCTGGCGTTCTTCGTGATCATCTCGGCCAGGGTGCGGCCGATCTGCCCAAATCCGAGCAGGATGACGTCCACGTGGTCGCCCGCGCCCACCGCGCCGCCTCCAATCTTGGCCAGCTGGAATGCGTCGTGAATCGACCGCTGCGCCGCTGGCGCATCGGCGGCGGCCACCACGAACGAAATATTCAGTTCGGACGAACCTTGCGCGATGGCCACGATATTCACCTTGGCGTCCGCCAACGCCCGGAAAACCCGTGCCGCTATGCCGGGGTGTCCCGCCATCCCAATCCCAACCACGGCCAACGTCGCCAGGCCTGTGCGCGCCTCCACGCCGTTGATTTCCTCACGCGCGATCTCCTCGCGGAACTCGTCGCTCAGCCGCGAGCGCGCGCGCTTCGCCATCGATTCGGGTACCGAAAAGCAGATCGACTGCTCCGATGAGGACTGCGAGATCAGCGACACGCTGATTCCCTCTTGAAAGAGGGCGGCGAAGGTCCGGGCGGCGATGCCGGGCACGCCCAGCATGCCGTTGCCCGTGACCGTCACCAGCGCCTGTCCGGGGATAGCCGACAGGGCCTTGACCGGATATCGGTCGAGGGTGCGCCGGCCGGAGATCTCGGTCCCGGCCGCGGCGGGATCGCCGAACGGGCGCACGAAAACGGGAATGTTCCGCCCCGCCACCGGGATCAATGCGCGCGGGTGCAACACCTTGGCGCCGAAATAGGCCAACTCAGCCGCCTCGCGGGCATGAAGTTGCGGGATAACCCGGGCGTTGGGGACCACGCGGGGATCGGCGGTGAGAATGCCCGCCACGTCCTTCCACAGGAGCACCTCGCGGGCACCCAGCGCCCGGCCCATCAACGTGGCCGTGAGGTCCGTCCCGCCCCGCCCCAGCGTCGCCGCGGGCCTTACCAGGCCGGGGTCATCGTCTTCGCTGGCGGGAACGGCGCCGAGGAATCCGGGCACCACCGGCAGGACGCCCCGCTCCAGCAGAGGGCGCAACACCTTGCGCGCGGACATGTCGGTCAACATCAAGTTTGGCGACGCTCCGCCATAGGGCCCGTCGGTGATCACGACATCGACCGCGTCGACGTAGCGCGCCTTTTCTCCGGCCGCTTCCATGGCCGCCGCGAACAACAAGGCCGAAAGCCGCTCGCCGCGCGCAGCGATGAAATCACTGGTTCGCGGCGTTAGCTCCTTGAGAACCAGCAGGCTTGCCAGCAACGCATCCAGTTCGTCGAAGGACCGATCGAGCTCATCCGCGAAAGGCCTCCGCGCCGCTTTTGTCGGTACGAGGGCGTGGAGGATGGCCAGGTAGCGGCGGCGCAACGTGATCGATTCCGCCGCCAAGCCCGTCTCCTGACCCCCGCGCGCGAGCCGGGCCATGCCCAGCAGGGCGTCGGTCACCCCGGACGGGGCGGAGCACACCACAACACGGGGGCCCGCGCGCCCGCGCACGATCTCCACGGCATGACGAAATGCGGCCGCGTCCGCCAAGGACGCCCCGCCAAATTTGTGGATTTCAGGCGCGATTCGTTTGCTGGTGCTCATGGACAATCCCCTGGGGGCCAAATGTGTATCACGGGGCCTCGGCCCTCGCGAACGCCGGGGCGGGGCGGTATATGACCGTCGAGGTTCGCCGATGCCCCGATTGTCCCGCTTACCGCTGATTCTTGTGACCTTGGCGGAGACCATCTTGCCAGGATTGCTTTGGTGCGCACCCGCCGTCGCCGGGACAGAGATCTACGTCAGCGCCGAGGACGGCGGCGAGATTGCGGTGGTTGATTCCGAACGCGCCACGGTGGTGGCGCGCATCCCGGTGGGCAAGCGCCCGCGGGGCGTGAAGGTGTCCCGTGACGGGAAGTTGCTGTATGTGGCCCTGTCGGGCTCGCCCAAGGCTGGTCCCGGGGTGGACGAGTCCAAGCTGCCGCCGCGGGACCAGGCCGCGGATGGCGTGGGGGTGGTGGATCTGTCGACCCGCAAGTTGTTGCGCGTCCTTCCGAGCGGCCAGGACCCCGAATCGTTCGATTTGTCCCTGGATGGCAAGACCCTCTACGTGTCGAACGAGGAGACCGCGGAGATGACCGCCGTTGATCTCACGGCCGGCACCGTGTCGCGGAAGGTACCCTTGGGCAAGGAACCGGAGGGCGTGACGGTGCGGCCGGACGGCAAGGTCATATACGTGACGTCAGAGGAAGAAAGCGTGGTCGTGGTGGTGGACGCCGTCTCTTTGACGGCGATCGCACGTATTGCCACCGGCCCCAGGCCTCGGTCCGTCGTGTTCACGCCAGACGGACACACGGCCTTTGTCACCGACGAGCTGGGCGCGATGGTCACGGTCGTCGACGCCCGGAAGCACAGGGCCGTTGGTTCCATCAAGATCGTCGCCAAGGCCAAAACCGTCCTCGGCCCTCGACCCATGGGCGCGGTCTTGTCGCCCAACGGGAAGCTGCTTTTCGTGTCGAACGGCCGCGGTGAATCCGTGGCGGTGATCGACGTGACCACGCGCAAGCTCACGCGNNGGCAAGTGGATCTTCACCGCCAACGGTCCCTCCGGCGAGATCTCGATCATCAATGTGACGACGGGCAAAGTGGAAAAGCGGGTGCCGGTGGGCGGACAACCTTGGGGTTTGGCGGTGCGGACGACGCCTTGAAGAGGTTCGCCCCAATTTCGCTTCGTTCAGGCTCCTAAGGGGGACAGCCGCCGATCGACGTGATCCAGTCCCGGATCAATTTCACGGCCTCCTGATCGATGGCGTAGGTCGCGATCTGCGGCATCCGAACGGTCTTGCCACCCCCCGAATCCGCGGGGGTGTTCATGCGCAACAACATCACCGAGTTGTCCGGTTTTCCCGGATCCAGGTTCAACGAGCCCTGGATGCCAAGATCGCTCTTCATGGGAACGGTGCCACAGAGACCCGTGCCCTTGAGGGAGACGTCGAGGCGCAGGTCCAGGTTCGGAAAGTCGCCGTCGGGACGATGACAGATGGCGCAATTGGCGTGCATGTACGAGCGCGCCCGCTGTTCCAGCGTCGCGGAGACCGGAGGGCTTCCGGCCTGAGAGGTGTAGGGAGCAACAAGGGCAGCCGGATAGGGCTTCGGCACGGGGGCATCGAACAGTCCGGCAGCCTGAAACCGGTCGAGCTGATTCGTGCCGCCGACCAGGCGATTCATCTGGACGGTTTCCGGGCCCAACGTTGAGCCCGCGCTCTGTGCGTGGCACTTCATGCAATCGACACGGTTGGGGTAGTGCCAGTCGACCAGCCTCTTGCCTGTGTTGAACGAGACCTGGACGCGATCGTCGGGCACCAGGGTCGCGTCGGTCTGTCCTTCGTCCCATTGATAGCTGTATCCGACCCAGGTGGCAGAGTCGAAATGTATGAACAGGCGCGTCTCGACGAATTTCCCGTCGAACAGGAAGTTCTTGACCATCACCGTTCCCACCGGGAACACCCACTTGCCCGTGTCCGCGGGACCTTGGCTGCAGACGGTGGGCTCGGCGGCGCAATCCTTGACGTGAATCTTGGCGCCAACCGGTACCGCCATCCCGCGCGTCTTGTCCGCTCCGTCCGACCACAGAGGGCTGTTCACCTCATAGGGGATCACGGACGCCGCCAGGACGGTCGGATGATTCGGATCCACGCAACCGCTCAGGCTGAGCTTGGGCGCGGGGCTGTCCTGACTGGCTGGCGGGATGCAGGTCTGCGTGGCCGCGGGGGCGCCGCCTGCTGCTCCTCCTGTTCCCCCTCCGACGCCGGAGCCTGCTGTCGCCGTGTTTCGGTCCCCGCCCGCGTCCCGGGTGGCCGAGGTTCCCGGGCTGCCGCTGCAACCCACCACCACTAGCCCGGCGCCGAGCGCCAGAACCGGAAGGATAAACTGGTTCATTGTGTGCCCCGAATAGGGCAAGATCCGCCAAGGCAAGGAGAGCCAAACATCATGAACCCGTCCCGGATGATCACTGTGGTGTTTTTGGGGATGTCCCTCGGATGTTCGAGCAAGAGCGCGTCCGGCGGTTCCGGGGGAGGTAGCGCTGCTGACGGTAGCACGGGCCGTTCCCAACCGGGAAGCGGCGGTCTGGCCAGCGGTGGATCGCAACCGGGCACCGGCGGAGGGATCGTGGCCAGCGGTGGGGTCAGCGGCGCGGCTGGGGCCACTGGCACTGGCGGCGCAGCCGTCGGGATGGAGACCGGAGGCGCAGCCGTCAATGGCGGTGGCGCGGGGCGGGGAGGCGTTGGAGCGGGAGGAGGCCCGGGTGGCAGCGTGGTTGCCACCGGAGGGGCGGGAGGCGCCGCTCCCGCGACGGAATCGGTTCTGGAGCGCAACAATCACCCGTCGCGCGATGGTCACTTCCTGCAACCCACGTTGACCAAGGCGCGCGCGGCCACCCTCGCGAGCGACACCGGCTTCGTCGCGACCTTCGCCGGCAGCATGTGGGCGTCCCCGCTCTATCTGCAAGATGGTCCTGGCGGCAAGGGTCTGTTCTTTGCGGTCACGACCGGCAACAACGTGATCGCGCTCGACGAAACCACCGGCGCCGTCACGTGGATGAAGAACATTGGCGCGGCGCCGCAGGATACGGGGGCCGGTTGCGGCAACATTCGCCCGATTGGGATCCTGAGTACTCCGGTCATCGATCCGCAGTCCCGCACCATCTACGTCGCGGGCGCGATCGGAACGACCTCGATCATGCGCCACGAAGTGCACGCATTGTCCGTGGACGACGGGACGGAGACAAAGGCGGGATGGCCGGTCGACGTATCGGGCCTGACCGCGGGCAACCTGGCCTTCAGCGTGAAGCCGCAAAATCAACGCAGCGCCCTGTCGTTGGTGGGG
This sequence comes from Myxococcales bacterium, assembly GCA_003161835.1. Classification (GTDB taxonomy): domain Bacteria; phylum Myxococcota_A; class Polyangia; order Fen-1088; family Fen-1088; genus FEN-1088. The sequence goes on from PMNO01000513.1 coordinate 11,104, forward strand.
GGCACCCTCTATGTCGCCTACGGCGGGCATGTCGGCGACTGCGGGAACTATCACGGCTGGGTCGTGGGCATCAACGCAGCCGACCCCACGATGAGGGGGGCCTGGGCCACCGGTGGCGTGGGCGAAGGGATCTGGGCCGCAGGGGGAATGGCGTCGGACGGTAACGGGGTCTTCGCGATGACCGGCAACAGCACCAACGGGGTCGCCACCCACATGGACAGCGAGCAGGTGGTGCGCCTCAAGGGTCTCGCGACGCTGGCCCGTACCAACACCGACACGTATTTTCCGAGCACCTGGCGAACCATGGACAGCGCGGACGCCGATCTCGGTTCCAGCAGCCCGCTCGTGATCCAGGTCCCTGGTGCCACGCCGTCGAGCTACGTGGTGGCGATCTCCAAGGACGGGCACATGTTCCTGCTGGATAGCACCAACCTGGGCGGCATGAACGGACACATGGTCGACTTTCGCGTGGCCGCCGCCGGCATGTCGATTCACACCGTGCCCGCGGCGTACACCACGGCGGCGGGAGTGCACGTCACGTTCTCCACCGACATGGGCGCGGTGTGCCCGGCGGGAATGCCGAGCGGAAAAGTGATCATGTCGGTGTTGATCCCCCCGGGTTCTCCCCCCGCCCCGCGCGTGGTGTGGTGCGCCGCGCTCGCGGGGAACGAGGTGACTGCCCCGATCGCCACCACCACGAATGGTTCGGCGGACGCCATCGTCTGGTACATGAGCAACAATAAACTGGTGGGCGTCGACGGTGACACGGGCGCGAACATCGTGACCAGCGCCGACACCTGTACCGGCGTACGGCGCTGGACGTCACCCATCGCGGCCAAAGGTCGAATCGTCGTGGGTGGGGACGGCCACTTGTGTTCGTGGTCGCCCCACTAGACGGGGGGCGCGTGAACGCTCAGCGCTGCGGAGCGCCAGGGCGGGCGTAGGGATGGTCGGTGACCACCTTCAAACGCTGCTTGGTCAAGCGCTCGATGTCACGGAGCTGGTCGCGCTCGGCGGGTTCACAGAATGACAGCGCGACCCCGCGGGCTCCCGCGCGCGCGGTGCGGCCGATGCGGTGGACATAGCTCTCCGGATCATTGGGCAGCTCGTAGTTGATGACGTGGGTGATGCCGTCCACGTCGATGCCGCGAGCGGCAATGTCGGTCGCGACCAGAACGCGCGCACGGCCCGCCCGGAAATCCTCCAGCGCCCGCTGGCGGGCGCCCTGCGACTTGTTGCCGTGGATGGCCTCGGCTCCGACGCGGTGGTTGCGGCGGAGCTGATCCGCCAGACGGTCGGCGCCGTGTTTGGTGCGCGTGAACACAATCGCGCGGGTCATGGTCGGATCGCGCAAGACGTCGCCCAGAAGGTTCCGCTTGTCGGCTCGGTCGACGAAGAGCACGTGCTGGGTGATCTGCTCCACCGTCGATGCGACGGGGGTGACCGCCACCCGCGCCGGATCGCGCANNGGATGAATCCCATGTCCAGCATGCGATCGGCCTCATCCAGGACGAGCGCCTCCACCGCGCCGAGCACCACGTGCCGCTGGTCGATGAGATCCAACAAGCGACCGGGGGTGGCGACCAGAACGTCGACACCGCGTGACAGGGCGCGGACCTGAACCTGCTGTCCGACGCCACCGAACACCGTCGTGTGTGACAAGGGCAGGTGTCGGCCGTAGACGGCGAACGCCTCGCTGACCTGGGTCGCGAGCTCGCGGGTCGGCACCATCACGAGAACGCGGGCGCCCCGCGGTGTGCGAGCCGTCTTCGACGCCATCAGGCGCTGCATCAGCGGCAGCGCAAAAGCGGCCGTCTTTCCGGTGCCGGTTTGAGCGCAACCGAGCACATCCTTGCCGGTCAAAATCAACGGAATGGTCTGTTCCTGGATGGGGGTCGGAAGGGTGTAACCCTCGGCGGCCAGGGAACGGGTCAGGGGCTCTATCAAGCCCAGGGATACGAATGAACTCACGTGTTACTTTCTTGGACGAATGTCCAACTCGGCCACCGGGCCCGCGGCGCCGCTCTCGNNGGGGATCCTGCGTGAAACGGACAGCGAGCGCCGACCGATCCCTGGCGCGCTCAGCGTTTCCGTGAGAGGCAGGACGATTGCCCTAGTACGAACGCGAAGTATGTGGGCCGGGGAGGCTTGGCGCAAGCAAAACCTTTTTTTGGGGTGCGCGGCGTGGGACGGCGCCTCGGCCGCGCGGGACACCCAAGCGGGGAACCAAAACGGTGCTGAACCGTTGTCGAGGAGGCGCTGCAAGGACACTGCAAGGACCCGCCGCTTCGGGTAAATTGGGCCGTCATGCCGATCAAATCCGTGTTCCGATGCATCTCTGGCTGCGCCGGCGAGTATCCGTTGGACGAGGTCATCTATCGATGTCCCAAATGCCAGGACCTGCTGGAGGTCGTTCACGACATAGAACACCTCAAAGCACGCAGCGCGGCAGCGTGGATCAAGCTGTTTGACGAGCGCTATCAGCGAACGCAGTGGCCGTACGGTTCGGGTGTCTGGGGCAAGAAGGAATGGGTACAACCCCACATCCAGGACGAGAACGTCGTCTCGATGCTGGAGGGTGGAACCAACCTGCTGTGGGCCGAGCGCTATGGCCGGGAGCTCGGGTTGCCGGACCTGTGGATCAAGCAGTGCGGGGTTTCGCACACCGGGTCGTTCAAGGATCTGGGCATGACCGTGCTCGTGTCGACGGTCAAGCAGATGATCGCCGATGGCCGCCCCATTCGCGCCGTGGCGTGCGCCTCTACCGGCGACACGTCGGCGGCGCTGGCCGCCTATGGTGCGGCCGCCGCGATCAAGACAATGGTCATTCTGCCGCGCGGGAAGGTCTCGACCGCACAGTTGGTGCAGCCTTTGGCCAACGGCGCGCACGTGTTGGCCATCGATGGCGATTTCGATGCCTGCATGGCGATCGTGCAGCGGCTGGCGGAAGAGGAGGGCGTGTATCTGGCCAACAGCAT
>PMNO01000045.1:0-2384 GCA_003161835.1 Myxococcales bacterium
CCGACCATCACGCGTCCCGATCTCGTCGGTTATCAGGAAAATACGGCGATCTTTCTCTCGCAGCGGCACGGACTCATGGCGGTGAAGACGGATGGCCCCAAGCCGGTGCTGAGCTGCGCGCTGAAATTGCCCGGGCAACCCAAGTATTTCTTCTACAAAGGCAATGAGCTCGTTCTGCTGGTCAACGGCTTGTCGGTGGCCGAGGCGGCGTTGCTGCGATTCCGCGTGACCCCAACCGGGTTTGATTTCGTGGACACCGTCATGCTGGACCATCAACAGGTGCAAGATGCCCGGCTGTTCGACAGCACCCTGGTCGTCTATTCGAACCTCTTGACTCCCATCGTCGGCGATCCGAACACGCCGGCCCCGCCCCCGCCCGCGACCAGCCCGGGACCGGGCACCACCGGGGTGGCGCCGAGCGGCGGCGCGAGCGCTGGTGCCGGCGCCGGTGTCGCAGTGGACGTGCCGTCCTCGCGCACCAGCTTCATTCAGAGCACCGGGGTGGCCCTGACAGCCATCAAGTGGGCGTCCGCCCTCACCGTCGCCTGGCACGAGGAATTCGTGAACGATCCCGTAGCCGCCGATCCGTTCGCTGGCCAGGACGCGGTGATGGCCGCCACGAAGATGAAGGTGGGCGACGTGGTCGCCACCACCAAGAACTTCAAGCCGTTCATCAGCGCCTCCGACCGGTACGTGGTGGTCAGCCGCGATGTGAACCGGACCATCTTCACCGGGACGCAGACCCAGACATACTCGTACTGCGCGGCCTCCCACGAAGGCCCGGCCCGATCGGTTCAGTACTGCTCGCCCCAGTACGAGCAGCGCCCGAATCCCGACTACAAGGATCCGAAATCGACCAAGGGCGACTATTCGTGCAACGGCAAGACCCTGCTCGCCTGCATTCAGGAGGCCGCGCCCACCGTCAGCCGGTACATCTATGTGCGGGTCGGCCAAACGTGCAACACGTACACGTATCACGACTATGTCTGCGATAGGTACGCCAACAACGTCGTGTCGTACCCGACCTTTCGCACGGAACAGGCGACCCAATTCGTGGTGTATCGCTACGACGCGGGCGATTTCGTGAAGCTCGACGACCAGATCTACGAGATGGCCGACCCGGGCACCGGCGCGTTGGCCGTCGATTCCCTGACCTTCAACGGCAAGCCGCTCGAAGTCGCCGGCTCGATCGATCACAAGGGCGACCTGCAGTTTCAGCATGGGCACTTCTACGTGCTGACCAATCAGGGCGAACAGCTCCATACGCTCTTGCTCGTCGGCAATTCGATCGCGAAGCTGGGCACCCAGTCGACTCCGCGGCAGAAGGCGAGCAACGCCTATTCGGGCGCGCATTCGACTCTGTTCTCCGACAACCGGATGATGGTGTCGCGCGCCTACACCGACTACCAGAATCCGATTCCGACGTGGTCGGACGTCATCATGCTGGATCTGACGGCGGCTTCGTTCCCCAAGGCGCTGAACCAGTTCGTGATGCCGGGATCGAGCGACCAGCTTATCCTGGCCGCCGACGGTGTCATTGGCCCCGGAACAGTTGCGTTCACCAGCGGCGGCGTCGCGCGCAACTTGCAAAAGCTGACCCTGTTCGATCGCGACAACGCAGGCGAGATCGGCAATCTCTTGCTGGGCACCGAATTCAACGCGGACATGATTTCGTCCTGGCTCGGCGTCGCGGACGATCAACGCATTCGCCTCGACGACGACAGCCAGCGGCTGTTCCTGCCGTACTCCGGCTACCACCACGCCCCTCAAGATGTGTTCAACCCGGTGGCGCACCGTTTGAACATCACCGAGATCGCCAACCGACTGCTCACCTCGGAGACAACCTTTGATCTGGCGGAGGACATCATCCGCACCGTGTCCACCAGCTCCTTGCCCAATGCCGGGAGCGCGCTCGCGTTCGGCGATTCGTCGGTGTACGCCATCAACCAGAGAGCCGGCGACTGGGCCCTGGATGTCGTCGAGGAATACGCGACCCCGATCGCGACCTACCGTATCAGCGATGTCGGCGACGTGTACGCCCGCATCGATCGGGTCGGAGCGCGGTGCCAGATCTCCACCTTCCCCGGCGCCAGCAACGCGTTCGGGCACGCCCGATTGGGCATCGGTCCGCAGATCCCGTGCGGCGAATCATCGCAGCCGATGGGCATCGGGCTGACGGTGGTCTTCCCTGATTCGAGCACGGGCTGGCAAATCACCGCCGACGGCCACGGAATCACCGCGCTGAGCGCCGCCGCGGTCAACGAACGGCTGACCCACATTCGCAATGACGTGTACTGCGCGCTCGACGGTGGCGTGGAAGACGGAACTCCGGTGCCCTACCTGGACGCGGTGCCCCCTTCGGTGGTCTGCTTCCCATTCGGCAC
>PMNO01000045.1:2407-2863 GCA_003161835.1 Myxococcales bacterium
GTCGAGGTAGCGCTCCCGGAACGCCTCGGTCGTGCTCTCCGGATCCATGAGGCCTCCGCCGATCACCACGAACTGCGGGTCGAGCACCAGCACCAGGAGCGCGATGTGCAGCCCCAGCGCGCGCGCCTGAAAGTCGAACAGTTCCACGGCGAGCGGATCGCCGGCCTGCGCGAGCCCGCGCAAGGCGAGGGCTTTCTTTTTCGGTGAATCCTTCGAATGCGCGAGCGGATGATCGGGGAGGGCGGCCAGCTTCTCGTCGAGGAGGTAGGGCAATCCCGCGAGCGTCGTATAGAGCTCGGCACAGCCCCAGGTGCGACCGCACCCGCACGGGTACGGCTTGGCGCCCAGCAGATGAAGGGGGGCCGGCATGTGCGCCGTCTCCATGCCCGCGAGGGTGTCGCCCTGCAATGGGAGCCCCCGCGCGTCGATGAAGGCCGAGCCCAGCCCCGAGCCGGG
>PMNO01000551.1:0-5806 GCA_003161835.1 Myxococcales bacterium
ATGTGCCCAACCTGCCGGATCCGTTTCGCTTCCTCCCCGGCGGGAGTCCGACGCCGTTTCCCGTTGCCTTGCCAGTTCCTGGGGCGACCGGCCCCGCGTCCGGCGTCGAGGACCTGTCCTTGCGTAGCGCGGTGGCGCGCCTGGAGAAGGACCTGATTCTGCGCGCGCTCGATCGGGCCAAGGGAAATCGTTCCGCGGCGGCCCGGTTCCTGGGCGTCGGCCGACCGCTGCTTTACGCGAAGTTCGAAGAACACGGCATCGAATATGGCATCGGCGATCGGGCCGGTGCGCCGACGGAGGGCAGGTATCAGCCTGAACCCGCCGACCCCATCGACCCCCCCGACAAGAATCGGCACGAGCCCGAGCCCGAGCCCGGGCGGGATCCGGAAGAGACCTGACCCCGTCGTGAGCGGTCAGGGTGGGACCCTGTGGTCAGGTGGATCCGGGCGCGGTGTTGCGATCAGCGTTCAATCCGAGATTGCGGAAATCGAAACAGANNCGGGCTGTCGTTTTCCACCAGCAAGACCTCAAACGACGCCAGGGCGTCTCGCGGACGCCCGGTGCGCTCAGGGTAGCGGACAATCCACTCCATCAAGGCGCGGTGATAGGCGTCGAAGTCTGAAATGCGATCGAGGTAGGTTCCGAAAAATACGTTGTAGCCCAGCCCCGCCGGAATCGTCGCCGCCGTGAAAGGAGGCCGGTCGCGGCCGCGGGCGGCCTCGTTCAGCGGATCGACGTGGCGACCGTCGGAGGTCACTGCATCCACGATCACGGTGCGATCGCCCATCGGCGGCTCGGGAGCGAACATCGTCCATCCCTCGAGCAGCTGCAAGCCGTTGACGACCACGTGCGCCCAGTGGGGCTGTATCGAACGCAACCTCGCCGGCATCGCGGGATTCTCGACCCCGAGCTGGGTTCCCGCGATGAGGATAAGCATCAGCACCGCGGCCTCGCGCAAGAACACGCCGGTACGCCTGATCGAGCTCGCACCCGTCATCCCAGGATACCGGTCGGGTTTCCGGCGCGGCAAGGCCAGGAGCGCTCCCAGGATGCACACCAGCCGGGCCACGCGGGGGGCCAAGCGATCCCACAGGCGCAGGGTTGTCCGGGTCAGTGCCGTCGCAAACCGGAGGTGCCCGCTCCGGGACCAGAAACGCGGCGGCAATAGATTCGGCAGGCACGCGATCATCGCGGGCGAGAAGACACCGAGGTTGAGGAAGAGCGCAAACCCCGCGTGCAGGCCGAAGAGCAGGATCACCGCGGTCAGCCGAGCCCAGGACGTCGCGAAGGGTACGAGGATCAGCAGCGGAGCGGCCAGCTCGATCGACACGGCGGCGCGGGTCAGGATTTGCGAGATCCCCAGGGTGATGTGCGGCCGCAGCCATACCGCAAGCTGGGTTGCCTGGCCGTCGGCGTAGAGCGCGTAGTGCACGGCGGACCCGCTCGTCCAGGCGGGGCCGCTCTTCTGAATTCCGTTGAAAAAGTAGATCGCCGCTAGCTGCAACAGGATGGCCAGGCACGCGAGCGATGTGACCTCGTGGTCCGCGGCGCTCGCGGTGCTCGCGACCGCCACCGCCCCGCCAGGACGGCGCGGCGCCCGCGCCAGGCGCAGGGCATCCAACGAAAAGCGACGACCGGTGGGCAGGAAGAGCGTCCACAAACAGAATTCGCCCAGAACCACGTCGCCCCCGTTCTGCACGAACAACACGCGCCCGTGCAGGCTCAGTACGGCCACCAGGCTCAATCCCTGCGCCAGTCGCGTACGCCACCCGACCAGCAACATGGCGTAGGCGGCACCGCACAGGACGAATCCGAGCGCTGCCTCGGGTTCACGCGAGGCGATGTAGAACAGCGACAGCGCGTGGTCGTACGCGGGCTGCCACAGGAGCGTGTGGTTGGGCAGCAGGCCCTCGTTCGTGTACCAGGTGGCAAGGCCGGGTATGCGGCGCGCCAGATCGAAAAGCAACACCGCCGCGAGCGCGATGCGGCCAGCTCCGAGGCTGCGGTCGTCGAGCGTCAGGTAAGTGCCCACCCGGCGCGCCCACTCGGTCCGACGGGGAACACTGGTTGCTGCACCCAAGCCACCGGAGTCTATTGCAGGCCGTGCGGCAACGACAGTCTGACATTCCTGTCCAACGTCGGGAAGCGAAAACGCCCCGGTGCGCGAACGTCATCGCCTGGCATGACGGATGGGGAATTGACTCGCGCCGGGATCGGGTAGGCTTGGGCCGTGCCCGCGAAATCGTCCGCCAGCATTCTTGCCTCCGCGCTCGCAAACTTTCGCGGCGAGCTGACGGTCGCCGATGCCTCCACCCGAAGCGGCCTCCCTTTGCGCGAAGCCGAGGAGGGATTGCGGGCACTGGCGGCGGACTACGCGGGCCACCTGGCGGCCACCAGCAAGGGCGAGCTCATCTACAGTTTCCCCCGCGGCCTGGTGAAGCCCGCCGAGACCCGATTGTTCCATCGCGCGGGCCGCGCGCTCTGGAAGGCCGCCTCCGCCATGATGCGGTTCGTGGTTCGGGCCTGGGTGTCCGTGGTGTTGGTCGGCTACGCGGGCGTGTTCCTGATCGTGCTCATCGCGTTAGCCCTGCGTGGCGGGGATGATCGGGACAGCCCCTGGGACGGGGTGGGGATGTTGCTCCGGGTCATCGCCGAAGCGCTGTTCTGGACCTTCCATCCCTTTTCGCCGATGGCGCTGCGCGGAGAGCCGAGGTGGATGCACGTCAGCCCCTCGCGCCGGCACCACCTTCCGTTCTACGAACGCGTGAATCGGTTTGTGTTTGGTCCGTCGCAGGTGAAACCAGACCCGCGCCATCAGCAGCGAGACATCCTGGCCGAGATCCGGCGCCAGAAGGGGCGCATCGCACCGGGCGACGTGATGCGTGTGACCGGCCTGGCGCGCGAGGAAGCGGAGCTGCTCCTGTTGCGATTGGTGGTGGACTATGAAGGAGACATCGCCGTCAGCGACGCGGGGGCCATCACCTATCGCTTCGCGGATCTCCGGACCACGACCGACCGGGCGGCGACCGTCGCGGCGCCAGCGCCCATCTGGAGCCAGCCCGCGGTCTTGCCGCCGCTGACTGGAAACGCCGCCGGATCGAATCTTCTGTTTGCCTTGATCAATGGATTCAATCTCGTGGCCAGCGGTTTTGTGATCGCCAACGATCTGACCCTGGAACGTCTGACGGACCTCCTCACGCGCATGGCCAATCCGGATCCCGCGTTCGCGATGCTGGCGCTGCCGCCCGCCGACGGCGTGCCCCTGGTGTTGGGCGTGATTCCGTTCGCATTCTCGGTGGCGCTGTTCGCGCTGCCCCTGGTTCGGCTCATCCGCCGTCCGGCCGCCGCGCAGAGGATCGCGCGCCAGAACGGCTGGCGTGCGGTGCTCCGTCAGGTGCTGCGAGACGCGCCACCTTCCCCGGGATACAAGCGCGAAGAGCTGGCGCGAGCGTGGCAAGCGGCCAGCGGCCGGCCCGCCACCGAGGCCGAGCTGGACGGCGCTGTTCGCGATCTGGGCGGCACCATCGAGCTGGGGGACGATGGCACCTTGCTCTACAAGTTCGATGTGGTCGCGGGAGAAATGGCCGAGCTGTTGGCGCAGCGTTCCCGTGCCCATGATGACGAAGCCGCCGCAGGGCCCGTGGTCTTTTCGTCGGCCGACGCTGGGACGGGCATTCGACCGAGCGCCCCCACCGCGCCCGGCACTGACACCGCGGCGCGCGCGGACGAGACCCGGCCCCCGAAACTCTTGCTGGAGGAGCAACGGGATTCGTTGGAATTTCTGGAGCGCCTGATGGCCGAATCCAAGCAGCGCCCACGCGACTAATTTCGATAGCGCGAAGCCGTGGAGCGAGCCGCCCGTGCGGCAACATGGTATTTCACCAGGGTCGTGGGGAAGGCCGAGACAGGGGATCTGACGAGGCACCAAGCCGTGCGCGCGGAGCAGATTCGCACGTTGTACCGGCAGAGCGTCTGGGTGTTCCTGATGAACCCCGTGAACGCGGTCATTCTCGCTATCGCGCTGTGGGGGACAGCGTCGCGCCGGCTGCTGACGTCGTGGGTGATGGCGATGGTGATCGTCACCACGGGGCGCCTGTGGTTGCGGCGGCGCTATCAGCGGGCCGCCCCTGCCCCGGCACAATCCGGGGTCTGGCGTTTGCGGTTTGTTTGGGGAGCCGCGCTGACGGGTCTGGCGTGGGGGTTTGGCGCGGCGCTGCTCTTCGATCCGGGCAATCACACCACGCAGTTGCTCCTGATCTTCGTGGTCGGGGGAATGACCGCGGGCGCCGCCGGAACCCTCGCGTTCTACGTGCCAGCATTTCTGGGGTTCGCCGCCGGCGCGCTGGTGCCGCTCGGGGTGCGACTGGCCCTTGAAGGGGATGCATCGCGGGGGGTGATGGCCGCGCTGGTGGGTCTTTTCGGAGCGACGCTGACGATGGTGGCCATGAATACCCAGCGGGCGCTGACGGCATCCATTCGCCTGCGTTTCGCCAACGAGCAGTTGTTGCAGCGCCTGAGCGTCGCCCAGCAGTCGCTNNAGCGAGGCGCTGCGCGATGCGCAACGCATGGAATCGGTGGGATTGCTGGCGGGCGGCGTCGCTCACGATTTCAACAATCTGCTCACAGTGGTCATGGGCAACGCCAGCCTGCTTTCGGCCGACGAGACCCTGGGCGCGGGGGCACACGAAGCCGTGGACGAAATTCACGGGGCCACGTCACGGGCGGCGGGTCTGGTGAGGCAGCTGTTGGCGTTCGGTCGCCGGCAAATCCTGGTCCCGAAGGTTCTCGACTTGAACGGGGTGNNCTGGAGCAGGTGGTCATCAATCTAGCGACGAACGCGCGGGATGCGATGCCGAGCGGCGGCCGCCTGACCATAGACACCGGCACGGTCGAGCTCGCCCGCGGTGGCGACGCCCTGGAAACGATTCGAATCCCGGCAGGATCGTACGTCGTCTTGACCGTGGGCGATTCCGGGGTGGGCATGGATGGCGAGACCAGGCGTCAGGTCTTTGATCCGTTCTTCACCACCAAGGAATTGGGAAAGGGCACCGGCCTGGGATTGGCCACCGTGCACGGCATCGTGGAACAAAGCGGCGGGTACATCCTCGTCGACTCGCAACCGGGCCGTGGCAGTCGGTTCAAGATCTATCTGCCGCGCGCGGAGGCGGCTGCGGAAGCCGCCTCCGAACCAGGCGCACACCCGCCAACTGGCCCGGCCAAGCCGGCGCAAAAGGTCGGGGCCGCGGCGAAGATATTGGTCGCCGAGGATCACCCGATGGTGCGTTCCGTCCTGGCGCGCATCCTGGGCGAGCTGAGCCACGACGTGATGTTCGCGGAAAACGGAGAGCAGGCGCTGGAAAAATCGCGTGCTCACGATGGGGAAATCGATCTGCTGATCACCGACGTGGTGATGGCCAAGATGGGGGGCCTCGAGCTGGCGCGATGCCTGGCCACCGAGCGACCCCATCTACGGGTGTTGCTCATTTCTGGCTACAGCTGGGATCAGGATGTGCCCGCGGCCGATTTGAATGACGGCATCGATTTCTTGCAGAAGCCGTTCACGCCCGAGGAGCTATCCACCAAGGTTGCCCGGCTCCTGTCGACGGTGCGGGTGGGACCATCGCGACTCGTGGCGCGGGTGATCCAGTCCCAGCAACAGCGCGGCCGCGGCGAAGAGTGACAGGTTCCGCAGCACCGTCAGGCCGCTGATCGCGTCTTCGCCACCGCCAAAGCATCCGCACGCGATGTTGATGTGGCGAACCAGCGCGGACGTGACGGCAACGAAGAACACTCCGAACAGCACCAG
>PMNO01000551.1:5887-6065 GCA_003161835.1 Myxococcales bacterium
GCGAAGCCGCCCCGGTTCCACGCCTGGAATCCGCCCGCCAGGACCGCGTATTTCACGTCCCGGCGGCTACCGCGGTTGAGCATCTCTGCCGCCACGGGCTTGGCGTCGTCGGTGCCGTCGCCGTAGACGATCAGGATGTCCTTGCCCGCCAGTAAGTCCATGGCCGCGCTGGCAGCGC
>PMNO01000120.1:0-2173 GCA_003161835.1 Myxococcales bacterium
TTGTTTCCGGTGGGCGGGGGCGATGCGGTGCTGGTGCGTCCTGGGCAGGCGCTCGGTGCCGCCTATCTGGTCAGCACCGCGGGGTCGGCCGGGGAGGCAAAGGAGCGAACCGCGCATGGTGGGAAGATCTGGATCGTCGGGCTCTTCAGCGACCNNGCATCGACGTGGTTCAACCCTGAGGCGGACCTGGGCCTCACGGGGCGCGCAAGATGGCGGCGACAAACGCCGGCCGCAAGTAAAATCCACACTTGCCGACCCGCGTGGCCGCGCCGGTCTCGTCGTAGCCATCGCGCCGATCCGCGGCGTCCTTGCCCTTGGGACGCACCTGCAACGCCACACCGAGGTGGCCCGTGATGGCATCGCTGCGACCTCGGCGAAAGTATTCGCGCACGAACAGGTCGAAATCGGCGCGCAGTGTCCGTTCCTGTTCGGGCGAAGGCGACCACAGGCGCACCGCCGACACGCGCCGTTCTCCCACCGAACGGGCCTCCGCGGGGACGAGCAACGCAACGAAGAGCACCCGCGCCAGCTTCTTGCGCGCGGTGCTGGTCTCCCAGGATTCGCCCGCGATGGCCACCGGGTCGATCTGGCAGACTGCCGTCGATTCATGCGGCTTGCCGGCCTCGTCGACGGGCACGGTCTTCAGCTCGATGCCCAGGTTCGCGAAATCGGGACCGGAGGTGCCCTTGGTTTCTACGCCCAGCTCGCGCTCGATGATCTGTCCCGACCAGCCCTTGGTGCGTTCGGGCCCGGCCGCGTGCAGCGGCACGGGCAGCCCCATCTGATCGGCCAGCTCCGCCAGGTCAACCCCCACGAGAGCGCGCGCGTGGGCCATGAGCGCCGCCAATTCATCCTTCATGGCTCAATCGATCTTCTTGAAGTTCTCGACGCTGATGCCCCATTTCTTCATCCAGCGCCACACCGCCGCCCGGTGTTTACCGAGCTCGCGCGAAACATCGGCGACGTTGCCATTGTACCGGCGCAGCAGATCTTCGATCTGCGCGGGGGTGGGCGATGCTCCCGCCGTACGGCGCACGATGCCCGGTTGGGTGGTCGCCGCGCGCGCGATCGGTTCGGGCAGATCGCGCAGGGAGATGGGGCGCAGTCCCCCGGTCAACACCGCGGCGGTGGTAACGATCTTTTCCAGCTCGCGCACGTTCAGAGGCCATTCGTAGATCGAGAGGGCGCGAAACGCCGGCTGGTCGAAGGTGGTGCCGGGGGTGGCGCGCAGGAAATACGCGGCCAGCGCCCCGATGTCCTCGATGCGATGACGCAGCGGCGGCAGGTGGATGGGCGCGGCGCCCAGACGCGCGATGATGTCGTCGCGCAGACCGGTGGGGGTCTTGCCCGAGCTGCTGGTCCGATTGGTGGCCGCGATGACGCGGACATCGATCTTGCGCGGACGGGTTGATCCGAGCGGCGTGAGCTCGCGATCCTGCAGAAAGCGCAGGAGCTTGATCTGCGCCTCCTGGCTCATCTCTCCGATCTCGTCGAGAAACAACGTGCCGCCCTCGGCCTCTTCGATCAGGCCGGCCTTGGCCTGGTGGGCGGTCGAATGCGCGCCCTGGCGGTAACCGAAGAGCTCGCTCTCCACCAGCTCGCGCGGGATCGCGCCACAGTTGATGGCCGTGAAGCGCCCCCGTCGTCCGCTGCGGGCGTGGACCGCGCGGGCGTACACTTCCTTGCCGACCCCGGTTTCACCCAGAATCAGCAGCTCGCCCTCGGCCCCGGCCAGCCGCCGCAGACGGTCGCACGCGATCGCCAGCGTCGGAGACGAAGTGGGCACAGGCCCGAGCGGCGACACCAGCTCCGCCTTGATGGCCTCCAGCTCCAAGGCGGAGACCATTCGAAACAGACCGATCTGGTTTCCGAAGAAGACCAGCGCGCCATTGTGCAGGCGGACGCGGCCCTCGATCCGGACGTTGTCGAGGAGCGTGCCGTTCTTGCTGCCCAGATCGGAGAGCTCGAACCCCCCCGGCGAGACGCGCGCGATTCGGGCGTGCGCGCTCGACACCAACGGATCGGGCACCACCAGCGCCGCGCCCCGCGCCATCGCGCTGTCCGAGGGACCGCGGCCGATTTCCAGATCGTCGCGCACGAAGATCAGGCGGCGGGTGGGCGGCGGGCCGGGCGCATCGGCGGCGCCCACCATCAACAGAATCGCGGTGTCCGG
>PMNO01000120.1:2237-5640 GCA_003161835.1 Myxococcales bacterium
GTCGGGAGGTCCTGGATGGTCAGGATCCAGCCCACGAAGTGCTGGAGTCGGGCGATTCCGAGGGGACCCGCGCCGCGCAGGTCGAAGGTGACCTGGCGCGCCCGTTCGCGGAGCGCGTCGTCGTGAACCCGGGCCAGCAAAGTACCAAGATCAGCGGCCACCGAATCCGGCGGCAGCGCCACCGAAATGGGGCGGGGAATATGCGGCGAGCGGAACCCAGTCACGGGTGACTTCATGACACCCCCAAGGGCCGCCCTCGGAGGATTGTGATCAACGGGATGTCGATTTGTGCTCACCGCGTCATCATTCCCCGCCCGGACCGCACCCGCACCCGCACGCCGCCGGTGGACCGCAGACAACGCTACGGGCACAACGTCTGGGTCGGTTGCGCGGTCGGATACTGCAAGACGGCTGCGTCGCCGAGCTGGCCCGCGCTGTCCGACCCCCAGCAGACGACCATACCGTTTCGTTTGAGCGCGCACGAATGCGCTCCCCCCGCGCTGACGGCCACGGCGTCCCCGCTCACGACAGGCGGAGCGTTCGGTACAGGGCCAAAGCCGCGATCCGGGTCGTGGTCTCCGTTGCCGAGCTGGGCGGCGCGGTTGTCGCCCCAGCAAAATACGCTACCGGCCGTATCCAGTTGCTCGTCGGCGGACGTGCGGGCACAGGTGTGGTTCTCGCCGGCCGCGATCTCGACCACGCCCGACAAGTTCATGACCTTGGAGGGAATGTTGTGGTCCTGCAGCGCACCCCAGCCGAGCTGACCCAGGCCGCCTGCTCCCCAGCAACGGACGGTCCGATCGGCGAGAACGGCGCAGGTGTGGCTTCCTCCGGCTGCGATGGAGCTGGCGCCCGTCAGGTTCTGGACCGCCACGGGCAGCGGCGCGGCCACCGAGCCGTTGTCTCCGAGCTGGCCCTCGGTGTCCCGCCCCCAGCAGCTAACGGTCCCGTCGGAATGTCGCGCGCACGCGTGGGCGCCGCCCAGCGCCAGCTCGACCACGTCGAGCTGACCCGCGACGACGGCCGGGTTCGAGCGGCTGGTGGTGGTGCCGTCGCCCAGTTGGCCCTCGGTGTTGGCGCCCCAGCACCACACCGAGCGGTCTTTGAGCAAGGCGCACGTGTGGTCCCGGCCCGCCGCGATCCCCGCGGCCTCCTCGCCCAGTCCAGACACGTTGGTGGGCACGATCCCGTCGATCAGGGCCGGTGTGCCCAGTTGGCCCGCCCCCCCACGGCCCCAGCACCAGACTCCGCCGTTCGTGCCGCGCAGGCACGTGTGCAACGCACCCGCCACCACCTGGGCGGCGTCCAGCATGATCTTCAACGGTACCGGCGTCGCGCGATCGAGCCGCGTCCCGTCGCCGATCTGTCCGGCCTGATTGTCTCCCCAGCATACGGTCTGGGGCGGGCCCGCCGCGCTGGTCTGGTGGCGGGCGCAGGTGTGCGCGCCGCCCGCGCTCACCGAGAGAACGCCTTCCAGATGGGACACGTCCCCATCGGGACGAACCCGCTCGATCGGTGCGCCGTTGCCCAGCTGACCGAGCCGGTCATCCCCCCAGCACCAGATGGTGCCGTCGTGTCTCCGCGCGCACGAGAAGGAATCCCCGGCGCTCAGATCGATGGCGTCCTCGATCCCGGTGACCGGAACGGGCACGCCGAAATTGCTGGTCGTGCCCTCGCCCAGCTGGCCGGCTTGATTGGCGCCCCAGCACCATGCCGCGCCGGTGTCCTGGCCCGCGCAGGTGTGGTGGCCCGCCGCGACGATGGTGGTGACACGCGGCAACGGCACCGGCGTCGGTAACGGCCGGTCGCGATTGCTCCCATCGCCGAGCTCTCCCAGTTGATTGGCACCCCAGCACCACAACTGCCCGCCTCCGATCGCGCAGGTGTGCGCAGCTCCGGCGGCCACCGCGTCTATCGACTGCCCGGCGGGCAGCAAGACTGGCGTCGGCCTCGACCGCAAGTCTTGCGAACCATCGCCCAGCTCTCCTTGCTCATTGGAGCCCCAACACCAGACGGTCTTGTCTGACTTCAAGGCGCAGATGTGGCGATCCCGCGCGCTCAACGCTGCAACGTTCTCGAGGCCGATCACGGCCTGGGCGCTCGTGGTGGGTTCGGCGGCGGTGGTTCCNNGCACATGAAAAGGCGCCGCCCGCCGCGATGGCCGCGATGCCATTCAAGGGGCGACCCGCGGAGTCCCGCACCGCGACGGGCTTCGTGCGCGGTGCGGTTGTTCCGTCACCCAGCTGCCCGGCTTCGTTGGCGCCCCAGCACCAAACCGAGCGATCCTTCAGCAGCGCACAGCTGTGCCGGGCTCCGAGAGCCAGGTCGCGCGCCGCGCCCAGCGCATCGGGGGCGAGGGCCACCGGGATTGACCGCGACAGAGTCGTTCCATCACCTAGCTGTCCGTCGGCTCCCGCGCCCCAGCAGACGACCACGCCATTTTGCCGGACCTCGCAGGCGTGACCGCCGCCCCCGCGCATCTCGACGACGGGGTTCATGGTCGGGCAAGCCTCGCTCACGCAGCGATTCGCCAGGGGGTCCGGTGCGTGCGCGCCATAGCGCAAACCCGAGGCACACCCGCCCGACGGGTCGGGACAGCTGCAGGCGTGGGTGGTTGATTCGCAAAATCCGTCGGGCTTGCATTGCGCGTTGCTGGTGCAACGAAAAACGCCGTGATCGAGGCATCCGCTCGCGCCGAGCGCCGACGTGAGCAGCAGCGCCCACGCCGCCGCTGGCGTGCCTCCGCGTGGGCTCGGGGGCGGGCGANNTGGGCCAAACTCCAGACCGGGTCGTACTGGCGCTCCGTCGGCTCGGACTGCGCCCGCTCGCGCGCGTGTCGAGACGCGAGCTCGAAACCGACCGCCACGCCCAGAGCAGCGACGCCCACGCCCAGCGAGGCCCCTGCCCACGAATCGCGCCACCACCGGGGCGGTTCAGGTGGCTCCGGGCCAGACCCGCCAATCGCTGGCTTTGGCTTTGGCGTCGGGGTCGGGGTGAGCACGGGCGCTGGGGCCGGCGGAGGGCCGGAGCGCTGAGTCCCACAGCGATCCAGGCCCAGTCCCGCGGCTTGCACTTGGAGAGGCGGCGGTTCGGAATCGAGGAACTGGTGGTACAGGGGCAGCGCGCGCGCACAATCGCCTGCCAACCGAAAGGCTTGCGCCTGCGCAAACAAAAATTCGCGAAGCGGGTCGATGGCGAAGCCCTGTCGGAACTCGTCGACGGCGGCCGCGTAATTTCGGGCGGCATACAGCTCGAGGCCGCGATCATAGTGAGCCTTGGCCCGAGGGATCATGGGCGGCGGGGTGCCGAGCGAGACGCGAGGGCTCCCGGGAACATCGCCCGTATCCGCTGGCGGCGATTCGACCGTCGGGCTTGCCACCGGTTCATCTTCCGCTCTGGCCAC
>PMNO01000390.1:0-9768 GCA_003161835.1 Myxococcales bacterium
GCTGCCCATGTAGAAGGTCGTGTAGTCCAAGAGGGTTTCACCGTTGGGCCCTTCCACGATGGCGTCCAGGCTCTGCAGCAAAGTCGTCATCTGCTGCACCTCCCAGACGTCGATTTGCGTCAGCTTCGTCAGATTGCTGGCGTTACCCATGTGATGGGACGTTCCGTGGTGTGGAGCGCTGCCGCCCGTCACGAAGCCAAAGTCGTTGTTGCTGGTGCCATTGCCCATCATGAACGTGATGGACCGCGTGAGATCGCACTGGAAGGCCAGCCTCATCAGCTCCAGGTGCATGGGGACGTGCTTCTGCAAGATGCTGCTCGGNNACCTGGAGCTTCGTCTCCAAGGCGCGCACCGCCGAGGTGTAGGCATCCAGCTTTTGCTTGTCGCTCGCGCTGAGCTTCAGTGCCAGTGCGTCGGCCTGAGCCTTCACGCGGTCAAGAACGCTGGTGCGTTCCGCCAGACGCTGAGCCGCATCGTTGGAGTTGGTTGCCGCAGGCGCGGTGTAGTTCTTGAACATGTTGTCCCAGAGGATGCCGGGATCGTACGTGTTCGGCATGGGATTTCCCGCGGTCCAGGAGACCGACCGGGAGAAATCGCAAGACACGCGGTCGCAGAGGCCATTGTCTCCCTGCACACCGATCTGCATCGACGGGAACACCGGCGCGGGCTGTCCGGCTGGGTTCAAGGCCGGCAGGAGAACCTGGTCCAGACTGACGCGGGTCTTGTCGGATTCGTGCCCGTTGACCGACATCATGGTCAGAAACGACCCGGTTCCGGCGCCGTGATCGCCAGGGGGATTCCCCGGAACCGCGGTCATCTGCATATCGAGCCCGGTCAGAATCAAGATCTTCTTGCGAATGGGCTCAAGGGGCATGGAGATCTTGGTCGGCAACCAATCCGCCACACCCGCCATCGTGCCCTTGGTGGGCGTCCAGTCAGGCATGTTGAAGCCGTTCGGAAGGAACCATGCCATGAAGCGACGAGGAGGCGTGCCGCCAGCGGCGTTCGCCCGGCGGGACCAAAGCGCGGAGGGCAGGAAGGGCAATGCAACCGATACTCCGCCTGCGCTTAGGAGCAAGCGGCGCGAGATTCGTGGGCTCATATCTTTCTCCCGTTTCAAATTGGTCGACATGTTACGGTCCCTCTCCTCGGCGAGTCAGGAAGGCGTCGCTGGTTGCCACGGTCTTCAGGAGATCAGGCCACGTGGCGTTTGCCTTTGCCAAGGGGTCAGCCAGTCCGGCGGCGTAGCCGCGCCCTTCCAGCGACTCGAACGAGCGCCCCACCGCATACGTCAGGGCCTGCTTGACCATGCAACGGGCGAAGCGCGGATCGGCGGCCAACAGGGTCGACAACTCCTTGGCCCCGTTGAAGGACCGGCCGCCGCTCAGCTGCCCGGTGGCATCGACCGCGGCGCCGTTTTCCATGGTTCGGTAGGCGCCGATGGCGTCGAAGTTCTCAAAGGCCAAGCCGAGGGGATCGATCGTGTTGTGGCAGACACCACAGGCCGGGTTGAGCCGGTGGTTGGCAAGACTGGCTCGGGTGGTGGCGCCCTTGGCGACCGCGGGCACGAACGCTGGGACGTCCTTGGGGGGCGGCGGCTGCGAGTCACACAGGAGCTGGTCGAGGATCCAGTTTCCGCGTTTGACTGGTGAGGTCCGGTCAGGAAACGACGTAACGGTGAGGAAGGACTCCTGGGTCAGCAGGCCCATCCGGTTGCTCGTCGCGGGGAGCGTGACCTTCGTGAAGGTCGTCTGGCCCGCCGGAACGCCCGTGATCCCATAGTGCTTCGCCAGCCGGTCGTTGGCGAACGTGAAGTCGGCCGTGAGCAGCGCGGTTATCGGTTGGGAATCCTTGAACATCGACGCGAAGAAGTTGGTGGTCTCGGGCACGATGGACGAGCCCAATGCGGCGTCGAACGTCGTGAACAGGGTGTCGAGCGGCGCGACGTACTTGACGTCGCGCAAAGTAAGAGCCTGGCCGGCATAGTTGGTAATGAAATTTTGAAACTTGGTCGGGTCGGCAATCAGGCGTGTGATCTGGCTGGCGTAGTCGGGCCCTGCCGGTGACAGCTTGGTCGCGGCTGCGGCTGCCATGAGCTGCGGGTCGGGCATGGTCGACCACAGGAAGTAAGAAAGGCGGCTGGCGACCTCGTAGTCGCTCAGCTTGGACGCGGCGGCCGCATTGTTGCCGACCTCGACGTGGAACAGGAAATGGGGGGACAAAAGGACGGCCTTCAGCGCCCCCGTGATCCCCTTGATAGGATCACCGCTGGAGGTCGTGAGGGACATGGCCAGGGCGGTGAGGTCGGTGACCTCCGCGTCCAGGGCTGGACGTCGGTAGGCGCTGGTCATGAAGGGCTTCAGGATCATCGGTGCGCAGGTGGCCATCGTGGCAGCCGTCGGCTCGCAGAGCATCACGCGCATGCGCAAGGGATCGGTCTTCTGCCGGCCGAGCAGCTCGGCGAGTAAGGTATCGGATGCGGCGTCCTGGGCCGCGAACAGGAGATCGGAATAGCTGAGAATCACGCCGACGGTATCAAAGCCCTCGATGTTCACGTTGTCGGCCGCGAACATCAGATCCTGGGAGGGGTGACCCATCGTGCCCAGGAGGTCGCGGACCGTGTTGTCGTATTCGGCGTTGTTCAGTCGGCGCAAGACGACGCGTCCCGAATCAAGCGTCGTGGTTGGGACAACCTTGTCCCACACGCTGATTCCCGGGACGGCTATCGAAGGCGCCCCGCCACTACCCGAATTCGGCACCGTGCCCGTGTTGCCGGTCCCTGAATTAGGTAGCGTGCCAGTACTGCCAGTACCCGAATTCGGCAGCATGCCCGAATTGCCAGTGCCTGAATTGGGCGCCGTACCCGAATTACCTGTCCCCGAGCTGCCCACGTCCGCGGGCCCCCCTTTCGGCAAGCTGGCCACACCGGTGCACCCGGACGCCAGGGCCAAGGCGATCACGGCGAGATTGTGATGTAGGCCATTGCGACCGTTGTCTTTCCGCATCGGAGTCCCTCCAGGTAGATTCTGCTGCAATTTGCGCGTCTCGCGCTCGCAACGTGGGCACGCTTCGAGCGACTTCAAAGGGGGATTCGCTCTGGGCGAACCTCGACTGGCTTGGGTAAGGTATCAGCAGGCCTGGCCTCGGGTCCTAACCGCGCGAGCGCGGTTTTTGCTGGGATTTAAGGGGCCTGCGAGTAGGCAGCGATGTGGCGAAAGGCTGTGGATGCTGCACCGGGACATGGGTTCGGCGGGTTCCTTGCCTTGGGTGGATGGCATTCGGCGGTGGCCTTTGACAGCCGCTTGAAGACGTAACATCTTGACAGGGTGTCTCGTTCGAATTCCCAGGCGGTCGTCAACGCACCCGTCGCGGCGTATTCCCCAGGTTCGGACGGTACCGACCCGGTTCTCGTCGCGGTCCACGAGGCGAGAGCGGGTGACCCCGAGGGCATGCGCCGATTCTTGGTGGAGATCGCCCCTTGGGTGCGGCGAACGTGCAGCGGCGTGCTTGGGTCAGGTCATCCGGATTTGGATGACACCATGCAAGAGTGCCTTTTCGCGGCGCTGAAGGCCCTTGGCAGCTACAGGTTTGACGGCGACATTCGGCACTACGTCACGAAGATCGCGCTCAGAATCGCGATCGGAGCGAAGCGCACCAGCGTCGCGAGGTGGCAGCAACACGATCTGCTCAAGGCCGAGCCCCAGTCCGAAGTCCCGGCGCCCGTCCCGGCGGATTGGTCCAGCGACGAGATTGACTTGGTTCGCCGCATGCTCGACAACTTGTCCCGCCTTCAGAGCGAAGCGCTGTTGATGCGGATCGTGTTGGGCTTTTCAGTCGAGGAGATCGCGGCCACGACCGGTGTCTCTCGTAACACGGTCAAGACGCGACTCCGGTTGGGCAAGAACGCGCTCCGGAAAAACCTACGCAAGACACCGTTCTGGGCAAATTGGCTTTCGAGGAAGAATTCATGACCGACGCGAGCTTTACGGGGGACGAGCATCCAGAGGAGCTGTTGGACCTCGCGGGCCAAGGTGTTGTGATGAGCGATAGCCAGTGGCGGATGCTACGCGAACACGTCGCGCTGTGTGTGCCGTGCGCCACCCAGCAGCGTATGTCCACGCGATCCGCGATCGCGAGCGCGGTCGAAGGAACGATGTCCCCATCGCGTGTGCATCAGGATCGGCTAGTCTTGAACCAGGCTTTCGAGCGTTTTCGGTTGTCACAGCGGGCCAGGCGAGCGTGGCTCGTGCCGCGGGCGCGCCGCTGGATATCCGTGGGCGTCGGGACCGTTTTGTTGTCGAGCGCGGCATTGGCGGCCACCTGGTGGACGACCCGTCACACCGGCGCGCTGGCAGTGCCCGCACCACCGGCGCAGGTTGCCGCGGCAGCGACGAGTGGATTCCGTTCTCGATTGTCACGCCCTATTGATTCACCGCCGCAACTTGACGAGCCGTCGTCGGAGCCGACCTCCGAGGATCAAGGGGCTTCGCTGGCAAGCGCGCGCGGGCGGGTGGACCGGGCCACCGCCGCCGAGTTGTTCGCGCATGCGCGCACTTTGCGTCTGAACGGCAACCAGGCGGGCGCGTTGGCGATCTATCGGCGCCTGCAGCGCGGGTACGGCGACTCGCGCGAGGGCCGGTTGTCCTACCTGGTGGTGGGACGCCTGTGGCTCGAACGCGGCCGGCCAGATCTCGCAGCGCCGCAATTTTCCCGCTATCTCGACACCGCCGGGAGTGCGTCGGAAGAGGCTCTGGTGGGCCGCGCTACGGCGTTCGGCCGCATGGGGCGTTCCGCCGAGGAGGTGGCCGATTGGCGGACGTTGGTCTCCGAGCACCCCCAGTCCGTGTATTTGAACCGCGCTCGTTCCCGACTCGAGGAGTTGGATCGGCCAGCCGGAACGCCCGGCTCCGCCACGGTCCGTCGGTGAGCGGCGGCCACGGACGTCACAGACTCTCGGTTGGGTGAGGCTCCGTCGTGCGGCGTCGCGTTCTTGCCTTCTGTTCGGCGCTCATTGCCTTCGCCACGTCGTCGGGTCTCAGTTTGGCCGTCGAAGGACCGCGCGCGGATCTCTCGGGCAGACCCATGGTCGATATCATCTTGGCCAGTCGCAACCAGGGTTCCAATGGCGCGCTGATGGCGACCTTGCGCCGTTCACTGGAACGGTTGGACGCGAATGTCAGCTTTGACGAGCGCGCGGCCATGAGTCCGCGCGAGGTTGCCGACGCGGCCAAGCCCGCGTATGTGGCGGTCACGGTTTGGATCGATCTCGGATCACCCAACGTCGCGACGGTGTACGTCACCGAGGGCAAGAACGTCTTCGCGCGACGCCTGGATCTCGATCGGGCACTCGATTCCGTGGCGCTGGATCTGCTGGACGTCGTCGTGACCAGCTCGGTCGAGACCGTCCTGTCGGGGCGGCCTTTGGGCGTCACGCGCGAGGAGTTTTCGCGTTCGCTCGAACAAGCGCCCCTCGCGCCTGCTCCGGCGGGGCCCCCCACGCCACCTGCGGCACCACCTCCCAGTAGCCCTTCCCACGTGGTTTTCGCGGCGGCCGCTTTCTACGAAGCCGCACTTGTGGCACCCATGACGGCGATAGACGGACCGGGGCTCCGCATCGACGGGAGTCGCGATGGTTTTTGGCTCGGTCTGAGCCTCAACAGCCATCGGCGGTACGACGTGACGTCCGCGGGGGCGACCGTTCGTTTCGCGCCGGAGGGCTTTCGACTGTCATTCGGTCGCGTCTTTACGCTGCGCCACAAACTCGCGTTGATCGTCGGGTGTGGGGCTGGCGTGGATGTGACGCGTATTGAATCGGTGTCCACGCGGGCCGGCTTGGCGCCTGCGAGCGCATTTTGGACCACGGACATCGTGGCTCGGCCGACCGCGGAGATTCAGTACCGCCTCGGCCGATTGGCGCTGGGTGCGATGCTGGGGCTCGATGCCAACTTGGTCCAGTCGGTATATGCCATCTCGACTGCGCCCGGAAACCGTCCCTTTTGGACGCCGTGGCGTCTTCACCCCGTGCTGGCTCTGATCGTCGAACTGAGTCTGTGACGGACAACTCGGTTGTTACCGCCAGGCCTCGTAGAGCCGCGGTACACCACTGCGCTCCGATGAAAACACGATGTGTCTTCCGTCGTCCGACAGCCAGGGATCGCCCTCGGCCGCCTTGCTGTTGAGTTCGTCCAATGATTGCGGCGCGCTGAACTGCGCGGACGAGGAGGCACGGACGGATTCGAAGAGGTCGGAGCTCTTTTGATCTCCGTTGCGACGCGACCCAAACACCAGTCCCAAGCCCTCACGATAGACTGCGGGATCCCAGTCAAAGACTGATGAATTGATCTCGGAAATATTCACCGGGGCACCCCAGGCGGCCGTCGTGGTGTCCCGGGTGGTCCGGTAGATGTCGAAATTTCCCATCCCGTGATCGGAGGCATAGACCATCAGCAGGCCGGAAACATCCACCGCGGGGCCACGATCCGTCGAGGTCGGGCCCAGATTGACGACCTGGGGTACGCCCCAGGGGTCGGTGCGTTTCTGTCGTTGCGCCACCCAGATGCGGTAGTTCGGATCGCCGCCGGGCCGATCGCTCGAAAAATAGATCGTGAGGCCGTCACTGCTGAGATCGGGCTCGAAATCCGCGCTGTTCGTGGACAGCTCGGACACGACGACCGCCGACGCCCATGGCGAACTGGTCGTCAGTCGCGTACTCATCCAAATGTCGTACGTGCCATTTTTCAGCGCGGCGAAGTAGATCTCGAGTTCGTCCGGACTCAGACTGGGATCTTGGATGAGGTCCGTCGTCTCGAGTAAACCTGTGACCAGCACGGGCGCGCTGAACAGCCGGCCGGCACCGACGCTGGCGTCACTGCTGTTCTCGAATGCGACGATGCGCACGCGGGATGAGCAACCCATGGTCACCAGCCAAACCACGACCAGAAACCAAGCGTTTTTGGGCAAGAACCGTGTCAAGAGGCCATCCTACCAGGGCCGCTCGTTCGTCCCACTCGTTTCAAGGTCCGGCCCGCCAGGCCCCCGGTGTGACACGCGCCTTCATGCGGGAGGCATAGTCAGCGAGCGCGGGATTGGTCCTGAGCCGCTGGCCCACGAGCTTCCGAACGCGCGCGAGCTGTCGTTTGGTGGTGGAGACGGAAACGCCGGCGGCCGCCGCGACCTCGGGCAGGCTGAGCCCCTTGATGAATCTGAGGTTGAAAAACATTTGGTCCTTGGGACTCAGCAAATCCAGCACTTCGGAGAACGCGAACAACGCCCGACGGGCGGGGATGTCCACCGTGGCATCGTCCGGAACATCCTGTTCGGGGGACGTATCAAACTGTGCTCCCCAGGAGGAGACGAAGGCGTGCTTGCGGCGGCGAAACTCATACTTGATCATCCTCGACGTGATCGCCGCGACGAAGGCCTCTAGCGCCTCGGGATCGCGCAGGCCGGGAACCTTCCTGAAGAACGCCAAGAAGATGTCCTGTTGGAGGTCATCGATGTCGCTGGCGGGGCCAAACGTGCGCTTCAAAATTCCGCGGACCATGGGGGAAAACCGCTTCCACGCCCGCTGGGTCGCACCCCTGTCGCCCGCTATCAAGGCACGCGCGAGCGCCCTGTCGTCGTCCGGCGCGCCGGGGCGCGGACTGCTTGGCGTGCTCACCGCGCGGATTCTGGTCTACCGGGCCGTCCAGGTGGTTACTGATGCAAGGGCGGTTAGGGAAATGCACCGCGCAGCCCGGGTCGCGGCGCTGTGTGAGGGCAGCCGCGGCGGTGGTTGTCGGTCGCACCCGAGCGCGTACAATCCCCCGCCTGACGTGAACGCGCCCGATGATGACCTCCCTGCCGAGTCGCGCGCGCCGGCTCCTCGAGAACCGGCGGCAGGAGAGGCGAGGAGGCGATGACGAAGTCCGGCGGGAAAGGCCAGCCGGGTCCGAGGCCCAAAGCCGCCAAGAGCGGCCATCTGCCCGCCCACGCCACCATCCCGTTCGTCCCACCCCAGTTGGCCACCCTGTGTGACTCACCGCCGCTGGGTGACCAATGGTTCCACGAGCTGAAATTCGACGGGTTCCGCCTGTTGTGCCGGATTCAAGATGGTAATGTCACTTTGTTCACCCGTACCGGACAGGACTGGACCGCCCGCTTCGAGGAGGTGGCGGAGGCGGCCGCGCAGCTTGGCGTGACAGGTGCCCTGCTCGACGGTGAGGTCGCCGTCTTGCGTCCCGACGGCACCACGAGCTTTCAGGCTTTGCAGACCCACCTCCAGGGCCAGTCGAAAGACGATCTGATCTATTTTGCGTTCGACCTNNTGCGCTACACCGATCACATCGTCGGCAACGGTCCGGCCTTCTTCGAAAAGGCCGCGGCGGCCGGTCTGGAAGGCATCATCTCCAAGCGGCGGGACGAACCCTATCGAGGGGGCCGCGGACCCTCCTGGCGCAAGATCAAGGCGATCAAGCGCCAGGAATTCGTGATCGGGGGCTTCACCGAACCCGAGGGCTCCCGCGCGGCAATCGGCGCGCTGCTGGTCGGCCTGTTCCGAGACAAGGAACTCGTCTACGCGGGCAAGGTGGGCACCGGATTTAGCGAAACCGTCGCTATCGACCTGCGCCGCCGTTTGGATCGGCTGGTCGTGGCTCGTTCGCCCTTTCAGTCGAGCATCGACGCCGACGGCAGGCAGATCAGATGGGTCAAGCCGGAGCTGGTCGCCGAGATCGCCTACGCCGAGATGACCCGGGACGGCCGCGTGAGGCATCCATCGTTTCAGGGTCTGCGCGAAGACCGTCCGGCCTCGGAGGTGGTCTTGGAGATACCCCAAAGCAATCAGGCGGCGCAGGCCAAGCCCCCGAGGTCAGTCCCCGGGAACCGAGCTGCCAAGCCCGCCGCCCAAGAGAACGGCCCAATCGCGGGCGTCCGGATGAGCCACCCCGAACGGCTACTCGAGGAGAAGGCCCGCGTGACCAAGCGCGACCTGGCCGAATACTACGCGCTCGTGGCTCCCTACATATTGCCGCATCTCGAGGGCCGCCCGCTGTCTCTGGTGCGTTGCCCAGAAGGCATGGCCGGAAAATGTTTCTTCATGAAGCACGCCGCGTTCGCCACCCCTTGGCTCCGGCGCGTGACCATCAAGGAGAAGGAGGAGAAGGGCGAATATCTGATCGCCGATTCCGTTTCCGGTTTGATCGCTCTGGCTCAGATGAGCGTCCTCGAGGTCCACACCTGGAACTCGGTCGAGCGGACCCTGGAGATGCCGGATCGGGTCGTGTTCGATTTCGATCCGGGGCCCCAGGCGCGCTGGCAGGATGTCGTTGATGGGGCAATGCTGGTGAAGAAGCGGGTGGAGGAGATCGGTTGCGCCACCTTCGTAAAGACGACCGGGGGCAAGGGGCTGCACGTGGTGGTTCCCTTGACGCCCGCCGCGAGCTGGGACGAATGCAAGGTGTTCAGTCAGTTGGTTTCGGAATCAGTCGTGGCGCAGCATCCCGGCCGCTACACCACCGCGATGCGCAAGGTGGGACGCGAGGACAAGGTGCTCATCGACTACTTCCGCAACATACGAGGTTCGACGTCCGTGTCGGTCTATTCGACGCGCGCGCGTCCGGGCATTCCCGTCTCGGTGCCGCTCGCCTGGGACGAGCTCGCCTCGTTTTCACCCGAGCGCCCCTTCACGATCGCATCGACCCTGAACCGCGTGAAGGCCGGCTACCGAGATCCGTGGCAGAAATACGACGCGAGCCGCGTGGACCTGAAGGACGTCATCTTCAAGGGCCA
>PMNO01000390.1:9815-11179 GCA_003161835.1 Myxococcales bacterium
CAGGTGGAGGTGTCTCGTGAGCCCAACGCGCGGTCTTTTCATTTTGGGGGTTTGCTGGGCGGTCGCAATCGCGGCCAGCCGGGTGGTGAGCGCCGAGCCAGCCAAGGCGGCACCACCCCAGGAGCCACCCGCACAGCGATCCCCCGCCAAGGTGGATCAAACCGCTGAACAACCGCGGAAGAAGCCGCCCGAACAGGTTCCGTCCGGCAAGGTCGAGGCCGCCCTGCAGCCCAAGGCCGAGCAGACCTCCAAGGCCAGGGCGGATGAGGCAAGGCCACCAAAGGTCAGTTCCGCGGCGCGACCGACGGTCCAGGAACCGATCGCGGAACCGATCGTCGAGGCGCCCTCCGTGTCCGCGATACTTCCACCGACCGCCGGCCTGCCGCAGGAGCCGTCCATCTACGAAACCGGTCGGGTGGGAAAGATAGGCGTATCCGATTCCGGGGTCCGCATCAAGCAGACCCAGGATGGAGCCAAGCCGCGTGAGGTCCACATCGAGGAGAAGGCCGCCTCGCCCGAGACACCGGCCTTCGTGTCAACCTTGCCGGGTGTTCTCAACGCGGCGGTTCTGGGGCGAGAGCTGCGGCCGCGCTTCGCGTTGCTCAAGGACTGCCGGATCGAGGTCGCACGGCAGAGACACGCGAACATGGCCTCCTTGGCGGCCGGAAATCTGACGTTGCGTTGGACGATCCTACCCAGCGGCCGTGTCATCGACACGCAGGTGGTGGCGACGTCTCCCGTGGAGAGCCACATCGTCGACTGCGTCAAACGTCAAATGAGTTTCTGGTCATTCAGCCCGCCGACGGGTGGACCAGCGCGCGTCGAACGGCCGTTCAAGTTCCAGTAGTCCTTCACGCACGGAAGAAGGAGATCCACCCGGGATTTTCTTCGCGGCGGTTGCAAATCGAGATCGGGTCGCCATAGTTGCGCGCGTGACTTTTCGCCCCATGGTCGTCGCCGGTGTCCTCGCCTTTGTGTCCGCGTGCGCGAAATCGCCCCCCGCGGTGCCCGGTGGTGGAACGGGAGGCGCCGCAGGAGGCGGTGGGCCGCCAACCCCAGGCCAGATTGCCATTTCGGCCGCCACACGCACCGCGCGCACCGGCACGATTGGTTTGAACTACTGGTGCTGGGCGCCGGCCTACGTCGACAACGTGGCCGGAACCGAGACCGCCATAGCCGCGGTGGCCCCGCGTTTCGTGCGCGTGGGGGGCCACAACAACGACAACAACAAACCCAACCCATTTTCGCAGACCGAGATCGACAAGGCGGTGACCTACGTCAAGGCCGTGGGCGGTGAGATGATCCTGCAGGTCCCGCTGCTCGGTGACGAAAACGGCGCGGTCCCCACCGCCGCCACCGCCGCC
>PMNO01000672.1 GCA_003161835.1 Myxococcales bacterium
ATCATGAACGGGGTCGACGCGGTCGTGATGGCAACCGGCAATGATTGGCGAGGCGTCGAGGCCGGCGCACACGCCTTTGCCGCCCGCACGGGACAGTATCGACCATTGGCCGTGTGGCGGGTGGAGGGGGAGGAAGTGGTGGGGACTCTCGAGATGCCGCTGGCGGTTGGAATCGTCGGGGGAACGTCGACCTTTCATTCCGGCGCGCGCGCGGCCATTCGGCTCATGAACGTCAAATCCTCCGGNNCAAGAAAGGCGCCGCCAGCGAGGGATCGCGGGCGGCGCCTGACGCGCCTCGATGCTGTCCGTCCCCGGCCGGTGCCGGACCCGCCGCCGCCGTGCTTACGACGCCGGCAAGCAGTAGACGCGGTCGGGCGTCCGCGGGACGCAGTGTTTGTTCTCGCAAACGAGGGAGCTGCATTCGGTTGCCCGCGCGCACGCCGCACCGTCAGCGAGGCGGGCCACGCAGTGACCGTGCAGCCCCAGAGCCTCCTCGCCCCGGCTGCTGATGGTCCCTGGCACCGGCGAATTGAAGTCGCAGCGCAGGGATCGGGCGGGGTCGCATTCGGTATCGAGCAGACACGGATCGGCGGCGGGGCGGAGGGAGCCGCAGGTTCCCGTCAGCCGCGCGTTACCGACGCCGGCGATATGGCAAATGCCCGGGGTCGCGCACGACACGACCGCGGCACCGTCGTTGAGGTCGGCGGGTGGACACGCGCCGGCCGACGCCACGGTACCCGCGAACATTCCCAGCAGACCATCCCGGGCGCTCGCGAACTCGACCAGGCGCAGGTCGCAGGTGGCCACGGAGGCGTTGAAACTCGCCACCACGGTGGCGGCTGCGTGCGCGTCATATCCGGAGCGCGGATCCGACACGAGCGGCATCATCTGCGTCTGGCACCTTGCGGTCTGCGCCGACGTGCAATCGGCGATCGCGGCGTCAGTGGGGGTGAAGGTGGAGCAACATCGCTTCGCGCCTTCACACGCGGCCTGCGCGAGAGCCGCGCAGATCCGGTCGGGCGAGATGACGCCCGACGCCAGTGATTGACTGGCGGGATCGCCGCCCGCGCGCCCTCCCGTGCCCCCGGTGGGGGAGGCGGGCGCGGCTCCCGAGCCGCCCGAGGAACGCGCCCCGGGGCTGGTGGTCGCGCCGGTGTCGACGCAACCCGCGTAAAGCGCGAGCGTGACGAGCCAACCAACGGTCGCACTCCGGGTAGTCGTCGCGACAGTCGGGCGAAGAGGGCGAAGAGGGCGCGCGGTCATATGGGAATTCCTCCTGAAAAGTAGATTCGACGGGGACTCGGACTGGCAGCTGACACAGCAAGCGCCGTACCTGGTCGCACCCGCGCGCGTCGGCGCGCNNGGCCTCCTAACCGAACGGCATTGCCCTTAGCCCCCCCGCGTGGCGGCAGGACGACTACTGCTCTCTGGGCTCTCTGGGCTCTCTGGGCTTCCGCATCTTGTGCTTGTCGAGGAGGCGCAGGAAATGGACGCGGTCGACCTCGGCCGCGTTCGCGGAGGCCGTGATCTTGCCTCCGTGCACGGCCAGCAGGTTGGTCAGGTATTCCACCTCGAACCGGTCGACGACCCGCGCCTTGCCCACCTTGAAGGGCTCGATCCGCATGGCCGGAGTTCCCGGGGCGATCGGGAGCGCAGTCACCAGATCGTCGCCGCCGAAGGCCACGATCTGCTCGACGACGTTGCGGAGCTCGCGAATGTTCCCGGGCCAGGGGCGATCCGCCAGGCGCGCCCGGGTGTGTTCGTCCAGATCGTGCCGTTGTCCCTCCCGGGCAAAGTGCTGGTCGAGGAAATGCTCGATCAACATCGGGATGTCCTCGGCGCGCTCGCGCAGGGGCGGCATGGTCACGCAGGCGACGGCCACCCGGTAGTACAGGTCCTCGCGAAAGCTCCGTCGGTTCACCTCGCGGCGCAGGTCCCGATTGGTGGCCGAGATGACGCGCACGTCGATGGGCACCACTGTCGATGAACCCAGGGGCTTCACCTCGCGGCGTTCCAGGGCCCCGAGCAGGCGTGGCTGCAGGTCGAGGTCCAGCTCGCCAATCTCGTCGAGGAAGATGGTGCCGCCGCGGGCGCGGGCGAAGGCCCCCGGCCGCGCCTGACTCGCGCCCGTGAAGGCGCCTTTTTCATGGCCGAAGAGCTCGGCCTCGATCAGCGTGCGGGGAATGGCGGAGCAGTCCACGATCACGAAGGGGCGGTCGCGCCGCCGGCTGTTCTCGTGGACGGCCCGCGCGGCCAGCTCCTTGCCGGTGCCGCTTTCGCCCTCGAGGAGCAAGGTGGTCTCGCGCGCCGCGACACGCGCCAGCCGGTCGAACAGCGCGCGCATCACCGGGCTGCGGGCGATCATGGCGCCGAACCGCATGTCGGGATGCAGCGCGACCTGGTCGGCCTCGCCCAGCAGCGAGAAGGAGATGGCCGAACGACCGAACCGGATGCGTGCGCGCTCGGTGAGATAGGCCTCGCGCACGCGCAGCCCCGCCACCTCGGTCCCATTCTTCGAGCCCAGATCGCGCAGCAGGTGGCCATCCCGGTCGCTCACGATTTCGAAGTGCATGCGCGAGACGGTCGGATCGCTGAGGACGAGATCGGCGCTCGGGTGGCTGCCCACGACGACGCGTGGCTCGGAGGTGACGAGCTCGCTCCGGGGGCCGTCCCCGGCCTCGATCTTCAGGCGAAAGCGCTGCCGGCTAATCCCCCCCAGGCGGCCGCTCGGCGCCAGGGTCGTGATCAATTCGGGTTCGCTGTCGTGCATGTCGCGCTGGTCCGGGACCAAGAAAATCCCTGGCTCGCCCCAGACCCTCGCCAGATCGGCGCCAAAAGTTGATAGGTGTGGCGTTCAGCGTCGGGCGCGGTCCGCCGCGGGCGCCAACCCGTCGGCGCGGCGAAATACGGCGGTCACGTCCGTCTTGCGCGAGAAGAACGACCCGAAGAACGCCAGGAACAACGCCTTCCAGGTCCACAGGCGGCGCTGAGTCACCCGGATCGTTTCGAAGGCAGCGTCGAGCGTGTTGTCCGCGCATTGAACGTAGTGCGCCATGAAGCGTTCGTTGAGGAAGGGGACGCGGGTGTTGACGTACATGGTGCGATACAGCCGTTCCAGGGTGAGCCCGTTGCGGTACCCCAGGACCAGCAAGGCGCGCAGCGACAGGATCTTGCGATGAAAAGGCTGGTGCAGCGTGTGCACGAACGCCGCGGGCGCGCCGAGGTCGATGGCCGCCGCATCCGGCGTGCCGATCACCAGAACACCTCCCGGAATCAAGAGCCGCGTCAGATCCCGCATGAATCCGACGACGTTGGCTGTGTGCTCGATGACATCCTGCGCGACGATCATGTCAAACCGCGGCCACAGAACGCTGGGTGACGAGAAATCCGGATTGAACCGATCGAAGCCCACGGCCTGGGCGTATCCGCGGAGCTTCAGGTACGCCACGAAGGCGCCGCTGCCGCAGCCATAATCGAGGATCCGCATGTCGCGTTTCAGCCCCGCGGCCTTGAGGCGGCGAAGCTGGTTGCGGTAGAGCAGGCGCAGCNNGCGTGAATGCTGCCGCAATCTCGGCAGCGCCACACCGGGAAGGCCTTGCCCTGGAACCGCCGCACGTTGCTCGGGACGGAGACTATTTCGGGTACGCCCGCGCGCGCGCCGGCGGTGCAACACACGCTGCAGGTCACCACGGGTTTCACATTGAGAGCGTTCATGGGGTCTTCCCTTTCGCCAGAAGAATGCCGCCATCACCGTCGAGGACCCGTGCCCGGCCCAGGTCCGCCAGATTGACGGGGGGCAGGATGATCGTTTGTCCTTGCGCGGGTGGCTTGAACCTCTCGTAGCCAGTCCCGTGCCAGGTGAGCCAAAGGCGCCCGGTCGCCTCCAATGGTCCCGCGAAAGCGAAGTCGACGATGGCAGGCCGGCCATCCGCCGTCGACGAGACCACGCGGGCGGTCATGCCGGTCAAGCGCGTCGTATCGCCCACTCGCAGCGGTCGATCCGAGGCTCGGTAAAGCCGCTCGGAGTCGGTCTGCAGGAATCCGCCGGCGGGGGCCACGCGCAGCACGTTGTCGGCGGGGCGGGTGATGACCAGGGTCGTGCGTCCTTCCGCCAGCCACCGGACAAGCGGTGGGTGGGGACGTCGCTCGAGGGCCCAGCGCGGAGCCAGATAGCCCACCGCCGCTGACAGCGGAGCATCGACGAAGACCACGGTGTCGGCGCCAGCGCCAAACCGCCAAACGGCCGCATCGGCGGCATCGGCCGGGGCGGCCAGCACGTCGAGCGAATGCGTCCGGAGCGGCAGCAGCACAAGCGCGACCACCGTCCGGCGCACGAGTAGCCCGGCCACCACGATCGTTCCCGCTCGTCGCATCCAGGGACGGCCGCCTCGGGGATGAACTCGCGCCCCCGCGGGACCCAGATGCCACGCGAACAGCTCGGCGAGAAATCCCATCGCCCCGACACCGACGAAGAGGAGCAGGCGGTCGCCCGGGATGGACGCCGAGATGGGCAGCGCGGCGAGCAGCGCGCCGGCCGCCCAAAATCGCGCCGCCGCCCGGCGCCGCAGCACCGGCAGGGACACGGCCACCAGCGCCGCCAGCGCCAGCGCGCCGCTCGCGCGCACCAACGCGCCAACCCACGGGGAGCCCCATACGAGCAAATCGGCGGGCACGACGCCGACTTGCCCCCCGAGCAGCGCGAGGATATTGCCCGCCAGCGCCGGGAGAAATTCCCGCAGCTGAGCGGGATCGTGGTACAGGCCCGAATGCTTGGCGCCGTATCCGAGGGCGCGATAGGCGATCTGCCAGGCGAGCGCCACGATACCCGCGGGGGCCACCGAAACCAGGCGGGCCTTCCAGGGGCGCCGATCGATGAATGCGACATGGGCCGCCAGGTACCCGAGGGTCGCGATGGCGGCTTCCCCCGCCAGCAGGCCGAGCGCGAGCAGCAGCGGCGCCAGCAACTTCGCCGGTCGTCGCCCCGGCGATGGCGTGCACGCGCGGTGATGCGCCCACAGCGCCGCCACGCCCAGGAGCGTGGTCAGGACCGCGTTGCGGTTGGCAAGCCAGGCCATGGTGGCGCCGTGCGTGTCGTCGAACGCGTACAGCGCCAGCGCGAGCAGCGCGATTGCGTGCGTGCCGTTCAGGCTGGCGTAGAGGCGGTACGCCAGCACCAAGAGCAGCGCGTACCAGGCGAGGCTGTGCAGGTGCATGAGGGCCGGCGATCGCGGCCACAGCCGAGCGTCGAGCACGTGGGTCAGCGACGACAGCGGACGGAAGAACGAGACCTTGAGCGCAAGATCGCTCCACCAGGGCAACAGGCGACCCGCGTCGATCTGCCGCAGGTTGTTGGCGGGATCGCCCGTCGCGAACGTGAACAGGTCCAGGGGCCCACCGTCGCCGCCGCCG
>PMNO01000559.1 GCA_003161835.1 Myxococcales bacterium
TCGAGCATCGCGGGCGCGTGCGCTCGCGCGAGGACCTGCTGGAGGACGTCTGGGGCTACAAGCCGGGGGTGTCGACCCGCACCGTGGATACCCACGTCAAGCGCCTACGCGACAAGCTGGGGAGTGCCGGCAATTTGATCGAGACTGTTCGCGGCACCGGATACCGCCTGGCCGACTCGTATCCGGTTCTGATTGAAGGCGACGGCTAGTCTGCCGGCTCGGCCGGTCTCGCCGGTCTTTCGGTTTGGCGTAGTCGGCGCCTTTGGCCGTGGAAAGCCCGACCCGACCCGGTCACCAGGGGGCGGGCATCTAGGCGTGGTGCGTCACGCCGCCAGCTGAGCCCAGGTGACCGCGAGCTGCCGGCGCACCCGACGGAGCATATCCGGCCAGGCAAGGCTGTACTTCATCGAGAACAGCCGCGCGTGCTTCACGCACAGGGGGCGGGTCACGGTGACCGCCCGGGCATTGCTGCGCGCGTAACGGTACGCCGAAACGTAAAGCGGGAACCCTTCACACTTGCCCGCCGCACAGGACCGCCCGTCTTCTCGACAGCGGGCGCCTTCGCGCGCGCCCATCAACTCCAGTCGATATCCCCAGGCCATGGCAACAAGGGTCCTATCACGGGCGGGGAACGAACGCTGCTTTCTAGTTCAGAAATTATAAGTAGCTGAAATAACTACATAATAATTGTCAAACGTGGCCAGTTCGTGGGGAGGGGGCGGCGCTGACCCGGCCGCACATCCATGCCACGACGTCCTGGGTATCGAGGACGCCGAAGACGGCCCCGCTCGGTCGAACGATGGGCATTGCCCGTCCGCCCAGCGTCCAGAGCTTCTTGATCGCGTAGGCGATGGTGTCGCTCTCGAGNNTGTGGCTCCAGCAACCGGCGCACGATCTCGCGCTCACTCAACATTCCCAGGAGCACGCCGTGGGACGCGACCAGCGCCGCGCCGAGGTGACGTTCGGCCATCATCCTGAAAGCCTCGCGCAACGTCCAGGATGGCGCCACGACCAGCGGCGCGCGGCGCGGGATATTGGCGATCGGCTCGGAGAATTCACTACCGGCGGCCCCCAAGGGTGCGAGATCTTCCAGCAACTCGGGTTCAAAAGGGGTACCCCCCGAACGGACATCGAAATCGAACATCGTTTCCTCCCTGGTCACGTTTGCTTGTTTTGTTCGGACGAATAGTGGTCGACGCGGGTGTCCGATTTCTCACTATTTGGCGACCTTTTTGAAACGAGACGTGGCGCCGCGCGCACGAGTCGTGTCGTCGAATTTACAAAGCCAGCACTGGGACGAAAGACATTGGAAACAGAAGGCCGCCATACTCACTGAAGAACTTGCCGTGAAAGAACCCTCGACTGATTCCCTGGTTCCAGGTGTCGACTCGTCGACGGAGCATGCGCGAACGGGCGGGAGCAACGAGCCTGGTGTGTCGCCCACGACGATGGCGACCGCGATCCTGGCGCTGACCCGGGACGCCACTGCCCGCGATCTGCTCATGGAGATCGCCATCGAGCGGGGATATGGGCTGTGCTGCGCCGTGGATGGCGGAGAAGCAATTCGCGTCCTCGGGACCGAGCCCCCCGCGTTGGTGGTCGTCGACATCGACACCCCGGATGGTCGGGCCCTACTGAGGGCCCTGCGTGCCGAGGAGCGCTGGAGGGGCATTCCCCTGTTCGCTCTCACCGCGACCAACAATCCGATGGTGACGGTGACCATCGATGCGCCCGTGTTCTTCAAACCCGACCTGGGCGGCTTGGAAGATGCGGTGGTGGGACGCTTCGAGTCCGTCGAGCACATTCTTCCCCGCCTGGGCGACTGGTCGCGGCGGCACCCCAGCGCCTAGCGGTGGCATCGGCGACATAGGGGGCATTTGGATGCCGCCGCCTGGGCGGGCCTCCTGCGCCGAGCGCGGTGGGCATTTCGGGATTGAGGCGCTAGGCTGAGGGTCAGGAAGGGAGCCCCATCGGGCTTCCACTTGCCCCAAAAGGTGCTGCGATGAAGAACCTCGGTCTCTTGCTGCTTGCGACGATGGCGTTCGGATGCGCCACGCAGAAGTACGGATTTCGTCCGACCGGTACCGTCATGACCGCCGAGGCTGGCTATCCAGCCTCCCACTATCCGGTGCCTCCGACATCTCCGCACGGCGAGGCGTTCGTGACGTCGTTCGGAACCCGCGAAATTGACACCGGTGGAGGTCAGCGCGCGCAACTGATTCACATCCGGTTGGCCGTCGCCAATCACAACGCGGACACGGAATGGAATTTGGATCCCTCCCGCCAGCTGCTGGTCGTGCCGGGCGCGGCGCCTCAGCGACCCGATTTCATGGAGGTTGACGGACGGACTGGCGGTGACACGGCGGTAGCCAAGGGCCGGCGCAAGGTTTTCGACCTCTACTACCGGCTCCCGGGCGGAGCACGCGACGCCGGTCACATGGGCGGGTTCGACCTCCAGTGGCAGATCGACGGAGGGCATCAGCCGATCGCCGACCATACTTCTTTCACGCGCGAGCCCTATCGGGACTACGGCGAGGCTCCTCGGGCGGCGGTCGCGGTGGGGGGCATTGCGCCGTGGTGGGCCTACGGCTACGGGCCTGGATGGTGGGGCGGTTTCGGCTTCGGCGCCTACGGTCCGTGGGGTTACCCCTATCCCTATTATGGAGGATACGGGCCCTATGTCGGGCTGGGCGTGGGCTACGGATTCGGGCGATATGGTGGCGGCGGGCGACCCTACTATGGTGGTGGGTACGGCGGTGGAGGATATGGCCGGGGCGGCGGCTCGGTTCGCGCGCCGGTCATGCGCGGGCGCCGCCCCTGATTGGAGCCCGAGAGCCAGCGCGAGGTCATTCAACCTTCCAGTCTTCCAAGCTTCGTCGTTGATTTTCGTGTGGCATGGGCATCCCCGGCGCGGCGCTCGCGGTCCACGTTGTCCCGGTCCCGCAAGACCTGTCAGACCCGAAGGCAAAAGTGTGGCGGCCGCTGGTGTGCGCGAATAAAAGTCGCGGCAGCGCGGTTGACCAACCGTGAGCAGAAAGACAGACCATGACCAATAGACCATCCACTTTTCGGGGATCCATGCGCATCGCCTTCGTCGTCTCATTGGCGGTGCTGCCGCTCGGCGCTTTTCTCGCCGGCACGAGGGTGCACCAGGTGACGGCCGCTCCCGCCGTCATTTCAGGGCAGGCTGGGGCCCCCATTACCCCCAAGACCGAAATGCCGGACGCGGCGCGCGCGCTTTCCAACGCCTTCGCGGCGGCGGCCAAGGCTTTGCGGCCGAGCGTGGTCCGGATTGACGTGGAGTCGGGCCCTCCGGTCGCCAATCGCGATCGGCAGAATGGTCGAAAGGGGCGACCGGGCCTGCCCCCAGGGGCCGATGTCCCCGACATCTTCAAGCACTTCTTCGAAATGGAACCGGGGGATGGCCCGGGAATGCCGGACATGACACGCCGGGGCACGGGCTCGGGGGTGCTGATAGACACCTCCGGCGCGGTGGTGACCAACCGCCACGTGGTGGAGGGGGCGACGAAGGTGACCGTGACCCTGTGGGATGGGACCGAGGTTCCCGCCAAGGTCGTGGGCACTGATCCGCGCACGGACGTGGCGGTGATTCGGCTTGAAAAAATTCCCCGTGGCCTCGTGGTCGCGAGGCTCGGTGATTCCGAACGGTTGGACGTGGGCGAATGGGTCTTGGCGATCGGAAGTCCTCTGGGCCTGGAACAAACGGTGACCGCCGGCATCGTCAGCGGCAAGGGTCGCGCGGGTCGTAAGGTTCATATGTCCGGCGATCGGGTCAGGTCGTACATTCAGACCGACGCGAAGATCAATCCGGGAAATTCCGGGGGACCGCTGGCCAACCTGAGTGGTGAGGTCGTCGGCATCAATACCCTCATCAACNNCTGAAAGAGGGCCGCGTTCGCTATCCGTACCTGGGTGTGATGGTCGGGGATCTGTCGGAATTAGAGCCCGCCAAGAAGGCGACCCTGGGGGCGAATCTACCGGCACGGGCGGCGTTCGTCAGCGAGGTGACCCCGGGGGGACCGGCGGCGAAGGCAGGGGTGCAGGCGGGCGACACCATCACCCAGATTGACGGCCACAAGATCGAAT
>PMNO01000355.1 GCA_003161835.1 Myxococcales bacterium
ACGGGGCCTTCACCGCCAGCTTCGACAGTTGCCCCGGGGCACTGTCGGTCTGGCCCCCCGCGCCGCCCGCGTCGTTCGTCTGCTCCGACCTGCTGTCGACGTCGGCGACCTCCGCGCGCATCAAGATTCTCGAGAACGGAATCACCTACGGGATAGCCGTGGCGGCCATAGACAAACAGGGCAACGCCAGCACCGTGGTGCCCACGTACAGAGTCCCGGTGGCGACCAAGGATTTCTACTACGAGTATCGCCACGGCGATCCCCAGGGGGCCGCCACCGGGGGCTTCTGTGCGGTCTCGGGCGTCGGCTCCGGGGGACTTGCGGCGGCCGGGGTCGCCACGCTGGTGGCGCTGGCGTTGACGCTGAACCGACGGCGCCGCCGCAGCGGTCGAGGACAACACCGCCGATGATGCGCGCGAACTCATTGCAATCGAGAAACACCGCTGGCGCCGTGGGAATCTTGGCGGCCGCGTGGGCCATGACCTGCGTCGCGCCCGCCGCTCAAGCCCAGGTCATCCAGGGTCAAAGCGATCGCTACAAGAGCCCGCAGCACTTCGCCCTCGAATTGCGGTTCGGCCCCTACAAGCCTGACATCGACTCGGAATTTGGTGGGCAGCGCACGCCCCAGCAAGATTTCTTCGGGTCGAGCAACCGGCTGATGAGCCAGATCGAATTCGACTACCAGGTGATCCGACACGTCGGCTCGTTGGCCCTGGGCCTGGGGTTGGGTTACTTCANNGCTGATCCCTTTTTCCTTGTCGGCCGTGTATCGATTTGATTTGGCGCTCGAACACTGGGGCATCCCCCTGGTCCCGTACGGCAAGCTGGGGCTCGACTATGCGCTCTGGTCCATCAGCAACGGAAACGGCGACGTTCCGACGGATCCCACCGGCGGGAGTGGGCGGGGCGGCACGTGGGGATGGCACGCCGCAGTCGGATTGTCGCTGGTGCTGGATTTCCTCGACCCCATCTCCGCCCACCAGTTCGACGTCGAGAGCGGGGTGAATCACACCCACCTGTTCGTCGAGCTTGGGCACTGGGACATCAGCGGCCTGGGGAGCGCCAACAAGTTGCACGTCGGTGACAACACCTGGTTGGGCGGCTTGCTTTTCGAATTCTAGGCGGCGGCTCGTTCACGTGTCCGCCACCGCACCACAGGTCCTGCGCAACCTGCGCTTGACGATCGAATACGACGGGACGGACTTCTCCGGGTGGCAACGACAAACCGGTCAACGCACCGTACAAGGCACGCTGGAGGAGAAGATCCAGGAGTTCATCGGCGAAGCGGTGGAGGTGCGAGGTGCGGGCCGCACCGACGCCGGAGTCCACGCCGAGGGCCAGGTCGGCCATGTGATGGTGGTGTCGCGAATCCCGGTGGTGGGCTTTCTGCGCGGACTCAACACCATCCTGCCTCCCGACGTCGTCGTCGCCGACGTCACGGAAGCCGGGCTGGCGTTCGATGCCCGCTTCTCGGCCCGGGGAAAGGTCTATCGGTACCGCATCTGGAACCACGCCGTTCGTTCGCCCAAATACGCCCGCACGAGCTGGCACGTCCGCTCCCCGCTCGATCTACACGCGATGCGAACCGCGGCCAGCTACCTGTGCGGCCAGCACGACTTCCGGGGATTCCGCGCCTCGGACTGCGACCGGCGCAACACNNTGGGTCGAGGGCGGCTGGACATCGCGCGCGTTCTGCACGTCCTGGAGGGCGGCGATCGCACGGCCGGTGGTGTCACTGCTCCAGCGCGCGGGCTGACGCTGATGCGGGTGATTTACTGATGTTGTTCCCCTCGCGTGCGTGCGTGCGCGAGCCCGCGTCCTTCATCCCGGTTTCGTGACTGAAACGACCGGACCGTCGGCCGACGGCTGCGTCTCCGGAGGCAGCGCTCGCTTGTGCTGCCCCGACATCCGGGCGATTTCGTCTCTCACCCGATCCAGCAGCGCGTTCCGATCCGCGCCGGAAAGATCCTTGGTCGAGATGGGCGCACCAATCTCGATCGTGACCGGACCGCGGCGCAAGATCAGACTTCCACGCGGCATGACCTCCATCGCCCCCCGAATCCCCACCGGAACAATGGGCACCCCAGCCGAGATGGCCAGGTGAAAGCCGCCTTTTTTGAATGGCCCCAGCTGGCCGTCCCGCGATCGGGTTCCCTCGGGAAAGATCGCCACCGAGCTGCCCGCGCGAATGCGCGCGGCGGCCTGATCGATACTGCGGCGCGCCGCGAGTGGATTCTGGCGATCGATGAAGATGAAACGCCCCACCGCCATCGCCCACCCGAANNACAAACAGAGCCCAGATGTCGACCGTCGAGAGGTGGTTCGCCATGAAGACGTACGGTTGCCTCGGATCCAGCGCCCCCTGCATCTTGATCGTCAGCGGCACGCCCGCCGTCCACAGCAACAGGCGCGACCAGATCCGGGCCAGGGCCACCACGGTATCGCCGGAACGGTCAAAGGGGGCGCTCGCCAAGGACAGGATCGCCCCGATGAGACTGAGCAGCACCAGAAGCACGAAGTGCAAGATCGAGTGCAGCAAGGTGACGGCGCGAATCACGGTTTGGGACCAAAATGAGCGGGTGCTATGCTGTGCGGGCNNCCTTCGACGGTCGCGTCGCCCGCTTGACCAAGACCCAGACCGATCTGGGACGAGATCTCGATTCGCTTTCCGATCTGATCACGTTCGGCGCGGCGCCGGCTCTGCTGGTCTACAAGTGGGGATTGACCAGCTTCGGGCGTCTGGGGATTCTGATCGCGGGGCTGTTCGTTTGTGGAGGAGCCCTGCGGCTCGCGCGTTTCAACGTTCTGTCGCGCCGGGAGGAACTGGCGGGGCAGAAGAATCCCGGAAAGTACACGTTGGGGCTGAGTATTCCCGCCGCCGCCAGCGTGGTCGTGTTCATGGTGTTCGTCACGCACAACGCCGGGCAGTTCCGGTTGATAAGCCAAAGGTTGGTGGCAGCGGTGGTCATCGCGCTGTCGTACCTGATGGTTTCGCGCATTCGTTTCCGATCGTTCAAGGACGTACGTCCGACCAAGAAGACCGTGGGCGTCGTATTGCTCGTGGCCGGGTGCTGGATTGCGATGCGCATGAACCGCGTTCACGATGCCTTCATTTTCCTGGCGCTGATCGCGGCCTACATCGTCTTGGGCCTGTGCGAAGAGGTGGTGTTCTTTCGGCGCCGTATCGCGGATCTGCGCGCCCAACAAGGCGGCGGTACGGCGGCGCTCGCGGAGGACATCCCGGGAGATGAGGAGGTGTTGGCGGAGCTGGGCGCGTTCGATTCCCAAGACGAAAGCGGCGAGCACGCGAAACCGCCCGCACGCCAAGCGGAGCCATCGGCCAGCGTCGCGAGCACCGTGGTCGATGCGCCCAAGCGCGCCTGACATTCGGCGCGTTGATTCAGCGCGCTGATGCGTTTGCCGGCCTTCGCTGACCGCCGCTACGCCGACCGCCGCTAAGCGGTGCCGCGCTTTTGTGGGGTGGTCCCCGCGGCGTCATCCAGCTCGACGAACACGCCGTAGATCATTCCGATGGCGGCGCCAAACAGCAGGGGGACATCCGGTAGCGCGTGATCGCTCGCGCCGGGAACGAACGCCAGCGGAATGTGCACGCCGCCCAGCCATTTTCGACCCGCGAAAGTCGCGCCCACGCCCAGAGCAAAGCCAAAGACCGCCTTCAAAATGGACGTCCAGATGGTGTCCTGCCGCCAGATCGGTCGCCCACAAAGCAGGCCCACCACCGCGCCGATGGCTCCGTAGACGACGACGCCCACCGCGCCGGCCCCGAGGCCCACCTGAGTGGCCAAATAGCCTATCCCGGCGCCGATGACGCCGCCCTTGAGAACCCCCAGCAGAAACCGACCCATCGCGCGTCAGTATAGCAGGCAGATCGCCGCGCCACGGTTCAGTTGCCCGCCAGGGCGCCGGGTGCCAAGGTGCGCAGGGTCGCGATTCGGGGTCGGATGGCGGCCAGGAACGCGCCGCGATCCGACACGGGCGCGTCGCGATTGACCTGCACCTTGCTGGGATCGACAAACGCGCCATTCTTCGTGACGCTGAAATGCAGGTGCGGCCCCGTCGAAAGACCCGTGGTTCCCACGAATCCGATCACCTCCTTTTGCCGCACCACCTGGCCCGCCCTCAGACCGCGCGCGAATCGCGAAAGATGGTAGTACCGGGTCGTCATGCCGCCGCCGTGGCCAATCACCACGGTATTTCCCGANNGTCTTGCTGATGGCCTGCCCTTTTTCGTCGAAGTAGCGTCCGGGCCCGTCGGGGCGGTTGGGCTTCCAGTAGAACGAACGAAAGGTGCCGACCCGGCCACCATACTCGGCGGCCAGGATGTGGCCGTAGCGATAGAACTGCGCGCCCAGAAACTGCTTTTCCACGATCACCTTCCAGTGATCGCCTGGATGCGTATCCGTATAGAAATTCACGTCCCAGGCCAGGAGGTCGACCAACAAACCGGCCAGCGCGCTGCCCTCACCCGCAGCCTGCACGGATTCATACAGGGTGGCGTCGACCGTCCCCGACACCGCGACGGTCTTGGTTTCCACCGGCCTATCAACGCGCGCGCCGCTCCACGAACCGTCCTCACCGCGCGTCGCCACGTAGCGTGACGCGGGAGTCGGTCGATACTCGAACGCCTCGGGTTCCCCCCGTTCGTCCAGGCGAACGGCATAGGACTGGCCCCCGCGGATCAGCTTCGGATCGAGCAGACGCGACAGGGCGGCAATGATCCGCGTCGCTTCGCCCGCCAACCCCTCGCGGGCCAACACCTGCCCCAGGGTGTCGGAATCACTGAACTTCTTTTCTAGAAATGCTTCCGGATTTTCGGACGGACTGCTTGCCGGTGTGCTTGATGGGCTGACTGATGGCACGCTTGCCTGGCCCCAGAGTGCTTCGCTGTTCGGCCCCGGGCTCCCCCCGGGCGACCCTTTTGGGGGTCCACCGCTTATCGCAACACCAGCCTTGG
The DNA here is from genome assembly GCA_003161835.1 of Myxococcales bacterium. GTDB lineage: Bacteria > Myxococcota_A > Polyangia > Fen-1088 > Fen-1088 > FEN-1088. The sequence continues at coordinate 4,976 of PMNO01000355.1, forward strand.
CGGCGACGCCTTCGCGGGTTTTGGCCTGCCGCGCCGGATCGACGCTGGTCGCGGGACCGCGAACAATCGGTGGTTTGGCTTGGCCCGCCGCCTCGATGCGAGCGGGGGCGATCACCTGAGGTGTCAGGGCGGCGGTGGCATCCGCGGACGCTTGCTTGACAGTGCCCGCTTGACCGTCGGCCAGCTTCACCATCGAGGACGGCTTGAGCACCTCGCGGGGCGCGGTTCCGTGGTTGAAAAAGAACACGTAGACGTTCACCCCCGCCAGGACGGCAAGCAGTCCGAAAAGACGGAACGAATTCCGTACCTCGGCTGAGCGTCGTTTGCGGCGGGGTGGCACGGGGAGCCTTGATGGGCGCGGGCGGGACGGCTGGGCAACCCCGCGAAAACGCGCCTCTTTGGGTAACACGCTCCGGAGTCCCGGTCAACGGCGGCAGCGGTTG
>PMNO01000717.1 GCA_003161835.1 Myxococcales bacterium
GGCGTGCCCGGCGTGCCCGGCGTCCACACTTGGGGCAGGGGATCGCCGCGAAACTCGGGCAGAGTCCTGGCCAGCAGGCGCTCGCGCTCCGTGCTCTCGTCGCTCAGGACGTCACGGTACAAGCTTCCCAAGAAGGTGGCCACGCACTCCGAATCCGCTTGCGGTGCTACGCGGGCCATGGCGTCGGACAGGGCCCGTCGCAGCTCGTCGGCTGACTGAAAGCGCTCCTCGCGATCGGCGGCCAGGGCCCTCAGCACGATCGCGTCCAGATCCGGCGCGAGCCAGGGAGCGCGCGTGGAGGGCGCGAGCGGCCTGGGGTTGCGCACGAGCGAGAGGGACGTGACGGGATCGAGCCCCGCCAGCTGCAGGTAGGGTTGGCCCGTGAGGAGCTCCCACAGCACGATGCCGAGGCTGTAAACGTNNCCGCGCGCCTGCTCGGGCGCCAGGTACGAGGCGCGACCGAACACCACGCCGGGGGCCGTGTGCTCCTGTTTCAGGCTGCTGCGGGCCAACCCGAAGTCGGTCAGCTTCACCTCCCCGAAGTAACTGAGCAAGATGTTGGGCGGGGCCACCTCGCGGTGGTCCAGCCGCAATCCGCCGTATGCGTGCACGTAGGCCAGGGCCCGCGCGATCTCGCGTCCGACCACCAGCGCGACGTCGACGGGGATCCGGGTGCGCGTGCGGACGCAGCGGTTCCAGATCTCGCGCAGGTCCTTGCCCTCGACCAGCTCCATCGCGATGAACAACTCGCCGCCGACGTCACCCGCGTCGAACGTCGAGACCAGGTTGGCATGTGACAACCGCAGCACGACCTTCGCTTCGTCGAGGAATCTGTTGACCTTGGCTGGGTCGGTCTTCTCGGTGATCACTCTCTTGATCACGCACAGCTTGCTCAGACCGCCGGTCTGCCCCGACGCCGCCAGATAGATTTCGCCCATACCGCCGCGCGCGAGCGACTTCAGCAAAACGTACTTGCCGAACTGCCTCGGAAACATCTCCGACATGCCCAACCCACGATCTTAGTCCATCGCCCCCGGTACGCGCGACCCCATCACCGGGCCAGGCGGGTTTCAGCTGGCGCTCCTTGGATCGATGATCGCGAACGCGGGAACGGTAGCTAGCGCTTCCTCCTTGGCTTTGCGGCATCCTGGTTCGCGCCCACCGGTAGCTTTTCCCATTCCACGAACAGTCGTCGCGTCGTCGGCTGGCAGGTGGGACAAAAACATGCATCGCCGTCGCCTACCCGAACGCTGCGGATCTTGGTTCCGCATTGGGGACACGGCTGCCCGTCCCGCCCCCGCACCGCCAGGAAATCACGCACCTTGACGTCGATCGACTGATCTTGCCGCTCAATTTCTTCGATCGCCCCGCCGAGCACGCGACCGATCGCGGCGTGCAACCGACCGAGGTCATCGGCCGTCAGCTTGCGCACGAAGGTCTTGGGGTGGATCCCGGCGGCGAACAGGATCTCGTCGGCATACGCGTTGCCGATCGAGGCCAGGGCGCGCTTGTCCATCAGGAACATGCGCACCTGATCGCGCCGCCCGCGCGCCAGGGCGACAAAGTTTTCGCGGTCGAACCCCGGCGACAACACATCGACGCCCAGTTCGCCATAGACCGGGATGCGCTGTTCGTCCACCGCGCCAACGACGTAGACCTTTCCCATGCGCTTGTCGTCGATGTAGCGCAGCTCAGCGCCATCATCGAAGGTCAATGCAAAACCCAGCGCCACCGGATCCTTGTCGTGTGCCGCCCTGGATACCGGCGGAACCAGGCGATATTTCCCCACCAACATCGCGTTCACCACCAGCAGCAGTCCGGAATCGAACGCAAATCGCATGAAATGACCGCGGCGCTCGACACTCAGCAGCACCCGGCCGACCAGCGCCGCGGGAAAGGGTTCCCGCACCATGATTCGGAGCACCGTCGGATCACCCGTGCGGGCACCGGTGACACGTCTGCCGCTGAGCGCTGCGGACAACACGCGCCGGACGCGAACGAGATCTGGCAACTCGGGCATGGACGGGATCTGACACGACTTGCCTCCTGGGCACCACTGGGCGGCGACACGGCGGTTCCTACTCGCCGATGTCTATGTCGGCTTGGGCCGCCTCCGCACGCAGGACGGTGATGCGCGCCGCCTCGGGGCCGCTCGCCGCCGGGAGCGACAACCCGCGGCGCAACTCCGCAAGGGCCCGGACCCGATCGGCCTCGGACGCCGTCGCGTCGAATGCGCTCGCTTGTTGCGCGACCGACGGTTGTCGCGTCGCGATCAAGCCGGCCAGCGCACGCGCCGCCAGGTGTCGAACCGCCGGATACCGATCGCCTGCCATCACGTCCAGGAGGGCGCCCGCACGCTCATGTCGCGCGCGGTCCGCTGCGGCGGGTTCCGACGGCACGGGCGCACGGCCCATGGCATCCACCGCGACCGCGCGAAAGACCGGATCGCCGGCAAAGATCGCATCGCGGGGTGCGAGGTGGTCATCAAACGGATCCGATCGCGACGCCCCGACAGATGCCCCCGATGGCGCCGATGTGGCGGCCGCATCGGTCGAGGCGGGCCACAGGCGGGCGCGTGCATTCACGGCCCAGGCACGACTTTCGTCGACGTGACACAGCGTGCACGCATCGGGACGCCGGGCGGCGATCGCCCGGGCGGGGTCGGGAATCTCGATACGATGACTCGGGTGAGCGTCGAGCACGCCGTAGACGATGCGGGGCATGTGGCAGGACACGCATCGGGCGCCCGGCCCTGCCGGATTGTGCCGCGTGTGTCGCGCGATCTCAGCGGGACCTGTCAGGTGGGCGTGGCAGGAGGTGCACGCCCCATCGCCCCGGGCAACGGGACGGATCTGACCGCGCGGATTTCCCTCGTGCATGCCGTGACAGCCGATGCACGTCAAAGCCCCGCGCTGGGCGCAGCGGGACTGCAACAGTCCCTGATATTCGTAAGCCGTCAGGCGGGGCGTATCGTCGTCCCAGAAGCGCGCCGCGAACACGCCGGCCTGCCCCCGCAACGAGGTGTCCCGCCACAGGGGAGCACTGTACAGCGCCAGATCGTCGCCGGGTACGAACGGATCGCCGTGGGTCATGACGGCTGCCAGATCATCGGTCATGCGCTGACCGTGGCACCGCCCGCAGAGATCCGCCGATCGATTGGGGGACAGGCGCGCCGGGTTCACGATGNNGGATTGGGCGCCACGTTGTGGCAGAAGACGCAGTTGTCGTTCCAGCGCGTGACGTGCCGGTCGAACGCGCCGCCGCCAAACCGCGGAGCGCCATCGCTTCGGTCGACGGCCGCAGCCCGCGGGTCTGGGTCCGCGGTGAGGAACGCGCCGTTCATGTGAAACCAGCGGTTCTCCTCGATGTGAAACGCCAGTGGCAAACGCCACAACGCACCGTCGACCTCGGCCAGATACTGTTGATAGCGGCGCGAGCCCACTGCGCGAACGACCACCGCATCCACGACAGGCGCGCGGGGGTCCCGCTCGGACGCGAAGCTCATGACGAAACGGCCCGCGCCATCCCTGTGCATGAGGGCCGCGACGCCCGCGTATCGATATGTCGTCCCGGAAAAGTCGCCCGCCACCACACCCGGAGGGGCCCCCGGCGCAACGTCCTGGGTCATGGTGCGATGAAATGTCCGGCGCCAGGTCCGGTCGCGATCCGGATGGCAACGCCCGCACGCGGCCGAACCCACGTAGGCGACACCATGCAAGTCACGTGGGCGTCCGAGCTCGACCGCAAGAGCACGCCAGTGGGCCCACCCCGCCCCGAGCCCGACGGCGATGGCGCATGCGCCGGCACCTACGGCGATTCGCGCGAATCTGGCCTGGCGCACGCGGCCCAAGCGCCCATTGTACGCGGTCGGGTTGGTGGAGCGAGGATCGGGAAGCGAGGATCAGGGAGGTGGAGGATCAGGGAATGGGCGGCGGTGGCGGGGGAGGAGGCGGCGGCGGGGCCGGTGGGGGCGCCGGCGTCACCGCCGGGGGCGAGCTCGGCAGGCCAGGCGGCGGAACGGGCGGCGGAACGGGAACCGCGTTGTCGGGAAGGACGCATGCCGACAAGTCGAAGAACAGGAATTCGAGCGCCTTCTCTTGCGCCGAGGTCGTCGTCGACAAGCAGCCGCTCGGAAACGGCTTCGAGGGGTCGGAATCGTCTTTTCCGTTTTGGGCCGGGGGCACGTCCTTGACGTGAATATCGGTCTCGACGACGCGCCCGCACTGCGCCGCTGGCGCGGCCTCAACCGGGGTATTGAAAGTCAGGTACTCGGTGTCGGCTCCGATTGAGATCCAGCGCTGGGTTGGCGGCGTTACCCCATCCACGGAATGCTTGGCCCCGTAGAGCTGGATCTGGCCGGCCGCCACGGACCCGCCCACGTTCACGAGCCAATCGGCCAGGGCCATGCCTTTGGGAAAGGTTGTGTCGATGGTGCCCATCGCGGGACTCGGCGGATCGACCGGATCGACTCCGATATATTGCGCCGTCGCGGGCCAGGGCGCGGGACCGTTGCGCAGCCAGTAGAAATGCAAATGCCCGTTGAAAAGCCGCCCGCCAGCGTCGGCGTAGCCCTTTATGTTGTTGACGTACGGCTTCTTGACCGGAGCGTACTGGCTTCCCTCGCACGACATCAAGAGGATGTCGTAGGTCTGAAGCTTCGTGGGGCTGGCCCACAGGGTCGTCGCGTCGGGAAAGTTCGCGCCGCCGAGGGCCGCGGAAAAGCCGGCGGTCCCTTTTCCATTTCCCGTGGCCCCGGGCTCGCCTCCGACAAACAGATTCACGCGACCGGTGCCCGCTTCCGTGGTGAACTCCGAATCCGCGATCCCGGTCTTGCGCAAGAAGCATTCGATGGCGTCCGAGCCCCCCGTCGTCAGAGCGATCTTGGGCATGTGGCCCTCGGCCTGGGTACGCGGCAGGCGGGTCAGGTTCGCGTCGGTGATCGCCGTGTCGACGCATGCCGCGACGTTGGGAATCATCACTTGACGGCGCCATTTTCCGACCTGAATGACGAGCGGGATGTTCGGCCCGGCGGGCACGTTTTCCAGAACGAAGTGGCCCTTCGTGTCGGACAAGGCCGTCGCGATCGGTTTGCCGGACAAGGTGGCGTTGCACTTATCGCAGGACACGCCCTCGGGGACCGCGTCGAGGGGCGCGTTCGGTATGTACACGGTCGCGTTGTACAGGGGGACCTTTCCGGCTGGATCGTAGACTGTTCCGCTCATCGTGGTCTTGGCGGCACCGGTGCATTTGGGCACCATGCACGCGAGTCCGGTGCACGCGTTGGGATCTCCGGTGCCCGGGCACACATTCGGCTGGGCCGTACCCCCGCCGGGCGGGGCGGCCCCGCAGGTCAGGCCGCCCGGACACGGTGCGGTGCAGTTGAGTGTCCCGCCGCAACCGTCGCCGATGGTCCCGCAGTACTGACCGCCGCCGGCCGCCATGCAGGTGCCCTTCTTGCAATTCGGATCGCCGCACACACTCGCCACGCCGAGTCCGGCGCAGGTCGCGGGCGCGGTGCAGGTTCCGCAGTCCAGCATGCCACCGCAGCCATCACCGATCGTTCCGCAGTATCGCGACGCCCCCGCGTTGCAGGTCAATGGCACGCATCCCGCTCCGGCCACGCACAGCCCCGATGTGCTGCATGCCTGGGTCGCGTCGCAACCGCCACAGTCCTTCGAGCGCCCGCACCCATCGCCCACCTTCCCGCAATACTTGCCCGTGCCGACCTCGCAGGAATTCGGAATGCATGCGGCGCCCTGAACACACACGCCGGTGTCGCACAGCTGCCCAGCGGGACAATCCCCGCAGTTCAGGGTCCCCGAACAGCCATTGCCGATGACCCCGCAGTAGCGTCCGTTCGCGGGTGTGCAAGTGACCGACGTGCTACACGCCGCCGCCTCCAGCAGCGGTGCGTCCACGCCGATCGGCCGGGACAGATCAACGCCGCCCCCCGCGTCGACCCCGGCTCCGCTCGTGTCCAGAGCCCCACCGCCGTCCTTGCCGGCCGGGCCGCCGGGACCGGACGTGCTGACCTTGGCGCAGCCGATCNNGGAGGCGTTCGGAATTTCCGTCCTTCGAACATCGCAGGGACTCCTTCCAAACTAGCCAAGCTCGCCTCCCTCTGGTGTTCGCTCGGCCCCTGCACGGCTCAGCGCGCCAGCGAACGGGAGCCGAAAAGACGCGACGCGGCGGCGAACAAAAACTTCAGCCTCGGTGGGAGCGTGTCAAACTGGCCGCCCCTGCCGATCGGTTTCGTTGGAAAGGGCCGCCATGATCAACCCCCGGTTACCAAGGACAGCCATCCTGACCCTTCTCGCGGGCGCCTGTTCCACGTCGACCCGCACCGGCAACGCGCCAGCCGCCGCCTCAGGAAATTCGGTGCTGGAGCGCAACAACCACGCATCTCGCGATGGTCATTTTGTTCAACCCGCTCTGACCCGCGCCGCCGCGGCAACCCTGGTGCGGGACGCCACCTTCGCGGGAACCTTCGCGGGCAACATGTGGGCGTCGCCCCTGTACCTCGAGAATGGACCCGGGGGCCGGGGCGTGTTCTTCGTCGTGACGACCGGAAACGACGTGATCGCGCTCGATGAAACCAGCGGTGCCGCGGTCTGGACGCACAACATCGGTGCGTCCCCGATGAATTCGGGCGCCGGGTGCGGAAGCATTCACCCGATCGGGATCTTGAGTACACCCGTCATCGACGCCAAGGCCCGCACGATCTACGTGGCGGGCGCGATCGGCGGCCAGAGCATCGCGCGCCATGAAGTCCACGCGCTTTCGGTGGACGACGGCAGCCTGCGCGCCGGTTGGCCCGTTGATGTCTCGAAGTTGTCCGCGGGCACCCTGGCCTTCAGCCCGGCGCCGCACAATCAACGAAGCGCCCTGTCCTTGGTCGGTGGAACGTTGTACGTCGCCTATGGCGGACATGTCGGCGACTGCGGCCCGTACCACGGCTGGGTGGTGGGCATCAACGCCAAGGACCCGACCCAGACGGGGGCCTGGGCGACCGGCGGTCAGGGCGAGGGAATATGGGCGGCCGGCGGCATGGCATCGGATGGTACTGGGGTCTTCGCCGTCACCGGCAACAGCACCGTGGGGACGGCCACACACCTGGACAGCGAGGAGGTCGTACGCATCACGGGACTCGGAACCCTGAATCGCACCAGCTCCAATCTGTATTTCCCGGCCTCATGGCGCGCGATGGACGGCGCCGACGCGGATTTTGGTTCGAACAGTCCCGTCTACATCGAGGTGCCCGGTGCCACCCCGGCTTCGTTCGTCGTGGCCCTCTCGAAGGACGGACACCTGTATTTGCTCGACAGCAAGAACCTCGGTGGCCAGGGGGGCCACGTGGTGGACTTCACTGTGTCCATGGGAGCCATGTCGATTCACACGGCTCCCGCCGCATACACCACCGCGCAGGGTGTTCACGTCACCTTCTCGACGGACAGTGGGGCGCTCTGTCCCAACGGGGGACCTACCGGCAAGGTGATCATGTCGGTGTTGATTCCCGCGGGCAAACCCCCGATGCCGCAGGTCGAATGGTGCGCGGCGCTTGGCGGTGCCGTCACCGCGCCCATCGCCACCACCACCGACGGCCGGAACGAGGCGATCGTGTGGTTCATGAACAACGGCAAACTGAACGGCGTCGACGGGGATACCGGCGACCTGGTGTTCGCGGGCGGGGGCGATACTTGCACCGGCATTCGGCAGTGGACGTCACCGATCTCGGTCAAGGGGCGCATCATCGCCGGTGGCGATGGTCACCTGTGCGCCTGGTCCATCCCGTAACGGGCCGTCAGATCAGTCGGGTCAGTCGATGACCGGCGCGCCGTTCGGATTCAGCATGCGCG
>PMNO01000112.1:0-3621 GCA_003161835.1 Myxococcales bacterium
CGTCGGCTCGCGCAACGAGGTCACCGGCGCGACCGGCATGGCCCATCTGCTCGAGCACCTGATGTTCAAGGGCAGCGAGCATGTCCCCCCGGAGGCCCACGCCCGTCTCTTGAAAGAGGTGGGTGGTCAGGTCAACGCGTTCCCCACCGAGGACGTCACGGCCTACCATCAGACGGTTCCCCCGTCGTACGTGGACTTCGCCCTCCGTTTGGAGGCGGAGCGCATGCGCGGCCTGCGCCTGTTCGCGGCGACCGTGGACTCCGAGCGCCGGGTGGTCGAGGAAGAGAAGCGCCTGCGCATCGACAACAACCCCATCGGCCAGGCCATCGAGCGATTTCGCGCGCTGGCCTATACCCAGCATCCCTATCGGTGGACCGCGGCGGGAACGCTGGAGGACCTCGAACGTGTCCGGCCGGAGGATTGCCAGGCCTTCTACGACAAGTATTACAAGCCGAACAACGCGACCCTCGTGGTGGTGGGTGACGTGGACGAGGCCACGGTTCGCCGGGCGGTCGAAACCCATTTCGGGCCTCTGCCCCGTGGGGCGCCGCCGCCGCGCGTGACCATCGAGGAGCCACCCCAAACGTCCCCTCGGGCGGCGACGCTGACCCTGGACGTCAGTTTGCCTGTCATGGTGGGCGGCTATCACATCCCGGGCGCGCGGGACGACGACGTGCCCGCGCTCGAGGTTCTCGCGGCGATCTTGTCAGCGGGCGAGTCGTCGCGGCTCTATCGCCGTCTGGTTCGGCGCGACAAGCTCGCGGTCGCGGCCGGGGGCCTGGCGGAGGTGATGGAGCAATCGGGCTTGTTCATCGTCTACGCCGCTCATTTGCCCGGCAAGGATCAGGACAAGATTCGTCTGGCGCTGTCGGAAGAGGTTGCTCGTATGCGCTCGAGCCGCGTCACCGCGGGCGAATTGACCAAGGCCAAAAACCAACTGTCCGCGGGCTATCTATTTGGCCTCGAATCGGTGGACGGCATTGCGCGCGAGCTGGGATTGGCGCAGCTGGTTCAGGGCGATTGGCATCGGTTCCTGGACGGACAGAAGCGCTACGCGGCCGTGACCATCGCGGATGTGCAGAGGGTGGCGGCGCGCTACCTCGCCGATCACAACCTGACCCTGGTGACGCTGACTCCGAAGCCACGGGAGCAGGGCGCTGGCGCGGTGGGCGGCCCGGAGAAGTCACAATGAGCCGCCTGTCATGGCCGCGATCTCCGAAATTACGGCGCGGTCGGGCCGCTGGCTTCTTGTTCGCTATCGCGATCGCCGCGGCGCAGGCTTGCTCTCACGCGCCGGCCGGCGGCGTCACCACGCCGATGGGACGCCCCAAGCTCCCGGGAGGCGGGACTTTGGGCGACGGGTCTCCGAACGTGGTCGGCGGAGCGCCGCCGGCGATCAGTCCGCAAGGTCGCGGCCCGGCCGAAGGCGCGGACAGTCGTTACTGGAAGGGCCGCTCCGATCTCATTCGACCGCCGGCTCCTCCACCGGCGATGGAGCTGGTCTTGCCGCGGATCGACCGGTGGGCGCTCCAGAACGGCCTGGACGTCATGGCCGTGCCCCGCCATGGGTTACCGATCGTCAGCTTCAGCATGGCGATCAAGGCCGGAGGCTATGACGAGCAGAAAGACCGCACCCAAGGAGTGGCGGATTTCGTCGCGGCGATGCTGCGAAAAGGTACCCGGCAGCGATCCGCCGAGGCGATCGCAGAAGCCATCGATGGGGTCGGGGGCAGCCTGGAAGCCGCGGCCGGGATGGAGCATTCGACGATCACCTGCTCGGTCCTGGCGAAGGACGCCGCGCTCTGTTTGAACCTGCTGGCCCAGATGGTGCTCACGCCGACGTTTCCGCAGAACGAAATGGCCGAGATTCGCGACCAGATCCTGGCCTCGCTGGCCGCGCGGATCGACGATCCTCATCAGCTGGCGGCCGAACATTTCGACAACCTTTTGTTCGGGGAAGGCCATCCTGACGGGTGGGTCCTGTCCGACGATCATGTCCTGGCCATCACCCGCGAGGCTTTGGTGTCTTTCTGGAAGGACTTCTATCGCCCGAACAACACTATCCTCGCAATAGCCGGTGATTTCGACGTGGCGACAATCAAGGGCGCCGTCGCCCACGCGTTTGGCTCCTGGCGATCCGCGCCGATCCCGGCGCGTCCCGTGTTCACGATTCCCGCCGTGAAGGGGACGCGCGTGGTGCTGGTCGACAAGCCCGACTTGACCCAGGCGACTTTGATGTTCGGCCATCCCGGGATAAGCCACCGCGATGCCGACTGGTATGCCACGACGCTGGTCAATTACGTCCTGGGAGGCTCGGATTTTTCGTCCCGCCTGATGACCGAGGTCCGCTCCAAGCGCGGGCTGACCTATGGCATCGGCTCCTCGTTCGGCGCGACCCTCATTCAAGGGGCCTTTCGCATTTCGGCCGCGACGCGGAACGAGACGGCGTCCGAAGCCCTGGCGGTGGCCATTGGCGAGGTTCGCAAGATGAAGACGGCGGGGCCGACATCGAGCGAGATAGCCAAGGCCAAGGGCTACTACGCGGGCAGCATTCCGTTCGAGCTGGAAAGCGCCGCCGGGATCGCGGGCGGCATGGTCGCGGCCGAGCTGCACGGGCTTGGAACGAGCTACGTGCGGCAATTGCCTCTGCGGCTGGCGGGGGTGGACGACGCGGCGGCGCGCGCGGCGGCAGCGTCTCATCTGGATCCGGACGACATGGCCATCGTGGTGGTCGGCCGGGCGTCGGAGCTCGAACCAGAGCTCCGGCGGAGGCTCGGCCATCAGCCCGCGTCCACGCCTTTGTTCGAACGAATCGACTACCGCGCTCCCATCAGCGCCGCGCGCCGTCGCGCCCCGCCGCACCCCGCGCCTCCGGGCCCGCGCGCTCCGTGATTCGGCGGCGTCGGGTATAGTAAGAGTTCGTGTCGGATTACTTGAAGGACTATCAGGCAGAGCTCCGAAAAGTTGGCGATGTCGTGTTCAAGTCGAGGCATCGCTCGCCGGTGTTGATCGTGGTCGGCAAGGCGGCCGAGTTGGTGGGTGAATCCAACAGCGTCGACAAGACCATGGTGGCGTCACCTGCCCCGGACGGGCGGCATGCGGTCGCGTTGCTCAATCGGGTGTTTCACGTGACCAAGGCCCCTCACGCGCCCCGCGGTCCCGTGCGATTGGGGCGTTCGGGTGAAAACGACATCCCTATTCCCGAATATTCAATTTCAAAAAACCAGTGCTATTTCGAATTCGAGCCGGAGGGAGTCAAGATCACGGATTGCGGTTCCACGAACGGTACGATCGTCGGTGACAAGCCAATCGCGCCGGCCGAGCCGACCCTCATCCAGGACGGTGCACGCATCGCGCTCGGGCGCTTCGCCTTCGAGTTCCGCACCGCGCTTGGGTTCCATGCCTACGTCAAGAGTCTGAACCCTTGAGCGGATCGGAGCCCCATTCGTCCAACGTTCGGGTGAACTGTCTCGATTGGCCTGAGCTGGTCGCCCGACTGGCGGACGAGGCCCGCTCCGCTCCGGGCCGCCAAGCCTGCGCGGCGCTGGCGGATCCCGCCCGGTTGGCGGGCGACGTGGAGGCGGCTCGTGCGGCGCTGGCGGAGGTGGCCGAGGCCGCCGC
>PMNO01000112.1:3649-5288 GCA_003161835.1 Myxococcales bacterium
TGGCCGCCCGCGCCGTGGCCCTGGAACCAGGGGAGCGGCTCGCGCGCACCATCCGGGCCACCTTCGATCCCGCCGGCGAGGTCCGCGACGACGTGTCCCCGGAGCTGGCGCGGCTGCGGCGGGAGCGCGAGTCGTTCGCCGGCCGGGTGCGCGGCGAGATCGAACGCCTGATGCAGGACGAGACCTTCGCGTCCGTGCTGCAGGACCAATTTTGGACCATTCGACAGGATCGCTACGTGCTGCCCCTGAAGGCATCGGCGAAGGCGATGGGTCTGGGAATCATCCACGACAGCTCCCGCACCGGCGAGACGGTCTTCGTCGAGCCGGTGGCGGTCGTGGAGCTGAACAACCGGGTCAAGCTGTGCGATCTTCAGATCCAGCACGAGATTCGTCGCATTCTGGAGGCGTTGTCGCGCGAGGTTGCCGCGGCGGCGCCCGCGCTGCGCGCGAATCTGGAGATCCTGGCCGACCTGGATGTGATCACGGCGAAGGCCCGTCTGGGCACGGACTACGGTGGCAGCCCCGCCACGCTCGTGGACGACACCTTCGTGGACCTGCGCCAGGCCCGGCATCCGCTCCTCATGTTGCGGGCCAAGCGCGAAGGGTTCACCGTCGTCGCCAACGATATCGTTCTGGGCGGTGATCCGGGGCGCGTCTTGATCGTCAGCGGACCCAACGCGGGCGGAAAAACGGTCATCTTGAAGACCATCGGTCTGGCCGCGCTGATGGCGCGGGCGGGGATGCTGGTTCCCGCCGCGCCGGGCAGCCGCATCGGCTTCTTCGACGATGTGTTGCCAGACATCGGCGATCGCCAGTCGGTGATGGGTGATCTCTCGACGTTCTCCGCGCACCTGGCGAACCTGGCCGCGATCTTGCGCGCGGCTTCGCGAGACGTGGCAGGCGCGCGGGCGTTGGTTCTGTTGGACGAGCTGATGGCGGGTACGAATCCCGAGCAAGGCGCGGCTCTGGCGCGCGCCACCCTGGAAGCCTTGGCCGACCTGGGTGATCGGGTGCTCGTGATGGCGACGACGCACGCCGATGCGCTCAAGGCGCTGCCCGACGAGGATGCGCGTTTCAAGAACGCGGGCATGGAATACGACGTGGACGGGCTGTCGCCGACCTTCCGCGTGCGCACGGGCGTGCCCGGCCGATCGTACGCGCTCGACATCGCGGCGCGGATGGGATTGCCACCTCGGGTGCTCGAACGGGCGCGGGTGCTGGCGGGGGGAGGCACCGTGGCGCTCGAGCGGGTGATCGCGACGCTGGAGGCGCGCGAGGCAGCGCTCGCGGTCGAGACCGAACGCCTGGTGCAAGCGCGTGTCGAGCTGGAGGCGACCACGGAAGACCAGCGTGCCGCGCGCGCGGCGCTGGACCGGCGCGAGCACGAGCTCGCGTTGCATTCCCGCGCCGCCATCGAGGCCGCCGTGCGCGAGGCCCGGGAGGCGATCCGGGTGATCGTCAGGCAGGCGCAGGAGGCGGGCTCGGCGCGCGCGGCCGAGGCGGCCCGTGTCGCGCTGACGGAGACGACCCGGGCGGCGCTGCGGGATCTACCCGCGCCGCCGATTCCCGCCGCGCCCCCCGCGGCCATCTTGCGGGTGGGGGCGCGGGTGCGGGTTCACGCCCTCGGTGCCGAAGGCGT
>PMNO01000112.1:5320-5586 GCA_003161835.1 Myxococcales bacterium
CCGGCGAACACCCTGGATCTGCGCGGTCAACGAGCCGACGACATTCGTGACGCGGTCGAGGCGTACCTGGACCGCGCGGCCTTGGAGGACCGCTCGCCCGTGGTCCTGCTGCACGGGCACGGCACCGGCGCCGTGAAGAAGATCGTTCGGGAATACCTGGCTGCGTCCCCCTACGTGCGGCGCTGGGCACCCGGCGGCAAGGGTCAGGGCGGCGACGGCGTCACCATCGTGGAGCTGTGAACCTCGTGGCAGACCGCTCTCGTCCG
>PMNO01000112.1:5632-8257 GCA_003161835.1 Myxococcales bacterium
GGTTATGGTTGGTTCGAGGGCCTCACGCGCGAGGAGTGCGCCGAACGTCATCCGGACGCCTGGGCGCGATACCTGGCCGATCGGCGCGCCGTCCCGCCCGACGCGGAGCCGCACGCCGACGTGGTCGCCCGTGTTACCGCCGCCATGCGCGACATCGCGTCGGAGGCCGTCGCCGCGGATGGGCCGACGCTGGTCGTCTCACACGGCGGTAGCATCCGATCCTTCGTTCACGCGGCGGTTGGAGTCACGCTGCCCCCGCTGGGCAACGGAGCGATTGTCCGACTCGCCTTTGTCGGCGGGCGTTTTGTTCTCGACGACGACTCTCTCAAGGACGACTAAGGAACCCGAGCGTGGCATAACCGCACGCACATGGAATACAGCAGGCTGGGCCGGACCGGACTTCGCGTCAGTCGTTTCTGTCTCGGTACGATGAACTTTGGGGTCGACACGCCCGAGGCCGAGGCCTTCGCGATCATGGACCGGGCGCTGGAGCTGGGAATCAACTTCTTCGATACGGCCGACGTTTACGGATGGAAGCAAGGGGAGGGAGTCACCGAGCAGATCCTCGGGAGATGGTTCGCCCAGGGCGGCGGACGCCGGGAGAAGGTGGTGCTCGCGACCAAGGTCTATGGGCCGATGGGTGACTGGCCCAATCAGGGACGGCTGTCCGCGCTGCACATTCGCCGGGCCTGCGAGGGAAGCCTGGCGCGCTTGCGCACCGACCACATCGATCTTTACCAGATGCATCACATCGACCGAGACACCCCCTGGGACGAGATCTGGCAGGCGATGGATCTCCTGGTGCAGCAAGGAAAGGTGATCTACGTCGGCTCGTCCAACTTTGCGGGCTGGCACATTGCGCGCGCCAATGAAGTGGCCGCGCGCCGCAATATTCTGGGGTTGGTGGCCGAACAGAGCCGGTACAACCTCCTCGAACGTACGGTGGAATTGGAGGTGGCGCCCGCGTGTGCGGGATATGGAATGGGCCTCATCCCGTGGAGCCCGTTGGCCAGCGGCGCCCTGGCGGGATCGGGGCGCCGCGACGATGCCAGCGGCCGCCGCGGTGGCCGCTGGGGACAGGAACTGATCAACAAGCACGGCGAAAAATTGCGGCGCTTCGAAGCGTTCTGCGCCGAGTTGGGACACGAGCCTGCCGACGTCGCGCTGCGCTGGCTGATGCAGAACCCGGTCGTGACTGCACCCATCATCGGGCCGCGCACGCTCCGGCAACTGGACGGTGCCATGCACGCATTGGACGTGAAGCTGGACCAGGCGGCGAACGCCCGCCTGGACGATTTATTTCCCGGTCCAGGCAAGCCCGCGCCGGAAGCCTACGCCTGGTAGTGCCTTCCCGCGGTGCGCTCCGGCCACCGCTTGCGCGGGCTATTTCTTGAGCGGTTCGGCGCGCAACGACGCCGAGTTGATGCAGTAGCGCAGCCCGGTCGGCTCGGGCCCATCGTTGAACACGTGGCCGAGGTGACCTCCGCAACGCGCGCAGTGCACCTCGGTGCGCACCATGCCGTGGGCCGAGTCGGTGTCGGTTTCAATGCCGGCGGGATCGGCCGCCGCGTAAAAGCTGGGCCAGCCCGAGCCCGAATCATACTTTTGCCGAGAATCAAAGAGTTCTTGCCCGCAGCCCGCGCACACGTAGGTGGTCGGATCATGGCGGTCGACGTACGCGCCGGTAAACGCGCGTTCGGTACCCTTTTCGCGGAGAACGTGAAATTGCTCGGGTGTCAGAGCCTCACGCCATTCGCTGTCGGACCGCTGAATCTGTTCACGCTTCTTGCCGGACATCGTCTTGCCTCCCCTTGGTTGAGCGAAGCTTAGCGCCGCGAAGCCGCGGGCAAAAGCTCCCGGTTCCCCTCCGCAACCAGCCTGGGTTACCCTCGGGCCATGGGCGGTACTCGCGGCAGCCGTGTTTTCGGGCCGGTCGGCGCCGCGCTGGCGGGCGTGATACAAACAGCAGCCGTCATGGCCGCACCCCCGGTTGTTCCGTTCGCTTCGCCGCCACCGTCATTGCTGCCGTCGTCGCCCTCGCAACCGCCCGCGACCGTCGCCGGGGCCGTCCCGCCGCCCGCCCTCAAGGCCCGCACGCGCATCGCGCTGACGGCGCCGTGGACCTTTCGGCGCGTGGTGACCCCGCCCGCGGTCACGGAGCCGTGGTTGCCGGCCAGCGTTCCCGGGTGCGTGCATACCGATCTGCTGGCGAACAAGAAGATCGCCGACCCATTTTATCGCTTGAACGAGAAGGACCAGCAGTGGATCGAACGCGAGAGCTGGGAGTACCGGACCGTCGTCAAGGGCGACGCCGTTTTGCTGCAACGTGATCGCGTGGAACTGGCGTTCGACGGACTCGATACCTACGCCGAGGTCTTTCTCAACGACAGGTCGATCCTGTCGACGGCGAACATGTTTCGGACCTGGCGGGTCGATGTGAAGGCTCACTTGAAGCCGGGCGACAACGTGCTCGTGGTGCGTTTCGCGTCGCCCATTCTTCACGTGAAGGCGACCTACGATCACCTGGGCTACACCCTGCCGGCGGCCAACGATCAAGCCAAAGAGATGGTCAGCATGCTGACCCGCAAGGCGCCGTATCACTACGGCTGGGACTGGGGGCCGCGC
>PMNO01000278.1:0-5017 GCA_003161835.1 Myxococcales bacterium
TCCCAGAATCGGGCGTTCGCGCGCGATTTCACATCTTGTCCGGATCGAGCTCGGTCGTTCGGCCCGCTGCCGCGTCGACGAGAGCTTCGTCAGCGAGCGCATTCAGGGTGCCTTGGGACTGCTCGAAACGGTGGGCCCAACCCTCTTCGGATGCGAGTTCGGCCTGCAACAAACCGGCGATTCGATCCTGCTCGTCCGGGGGCAGGGACGAGATCTTGGAGAACACGCTGTTCAGGGCCCGAGTCATTCTAAAAGGATACGATCCGAAGGACTGCCAAACAAGGAACGACCCCTGCCCCCTACGTCTCGGGCCAGGTGAGAACGCGCAGGCCTTCGCGCTCGGCGGCATGTGCCATGCGCGGATCGAGAACCACCATGGTCAGCGACGACGGATCGGGATCGGCGATCACCAGCGCGGCCCCAAGCTGCGTCGCATCGGCGGCGCGCAGCGGGTGCCGTGCCAGCAGGGGAAGAGCGCGGGTCCGCACNNGCCGACGCGATCTCGACCCAGGTCAAGCCCCACAGGGCGATGTCCGGATCCTCGCGCAGCCACCCCTGCACAATCTCGGTCGTCGCCTCCCGCACCACCAATGGAACGATCGCGGAGGCGTCCCAGAACCTCACACCCGATCTCCGCGATCCGCCGCCAGCGCCCCCGAGAGATCGGAGCCAGGAACCGAAGGTGGGGGGTCGCGTACAAGCCAGCTCAGGTCACCGCTGCCCCGGCGCAGAATGCCGCCCTTGACCAGTCTGTCGACACGGGCCTTGTCGTCGCCTGCAACCGCCGCCTGAAATCCAACCAACCGGGCGATGGGCACTCCCCGCTCCAGGATCTGGACCTCACTGCCCCGGCGCACCAAACGCAGATAGCGCGAGAGGTTCGCCTTCAAATCCGTCACCGATACCGCCTTCATATGACCTTTATGGTCTGATTGAAATGACCAGTCAAGTCACAATACTCCCGTGCCCGGCCGTCCGGACTCGGACAGGGGCTTCAGGGCGATAAGGTGGCCCACCGTGGCCACTGGCGCCACCGTGTCCTTCAGAACGACCAACGGTTCGGCAGCATCAGCCACCTCCCCTTCGATCCCCGAGGATGCGAACAGGAGGTCTACCACCACTCCCGATTCCCACGCATCGGGCGGCAGCAAGCGGGTTGTGGCGCTCACGGCCAAGCCACCGATGATGGCGTGGCGCGAACCAATCTCATGCAAGTCGCGAAGCGCCGCGACCAGCGCTCCGCGCAGGCTCACCGCGCAACCGGGGTCGGGCGGGGCCAGCACACGGCGCGGCCCTCCGCATCCCCCGCTTCGGCTCCCGGACGGCTCCGGCACCATTGCGTGACCCGGCGGGCCACCTCGGAATCGGAAAGCTCCGGCTGGTCGCGGCGGATCTTCTGCTCGACCAGCTCGACCGCCAGATCAGCCAAATCCAAGGCGATCTCCAACCGCCGGGCCGCCGTCTCCGCCATCTTTGGAGTATACCGCCTCGGTTCGGTTTTCGGTGCCTGTTGCACGAACCGACCGATTTCGTCAAAATTTAATCACTGTAATTTCAGTTGGTTAGCATTTTCCGGGGCGCTTTCCTCCGACCGCACCCGGTGCTAACGTGTTCAGCCTGGCGACCGCCTTTCCCCGAGGGGCGGCCTTCCGAGAGCCGAGACCACGTATGCCGACCGCACACGAATCCGAGGCAGCTCTGGAGCGGAACCCCGCCGACACCGAAGCGTTTGTCGCCCTGCGCAAGGCCTACCGGCACGCCAAGGAACACGACAAGCTCATCACGCTCTACGAGACGCGCGCTCAGGCGATCGACGATGGGAACAAGGCCGCCGAGCTGTTCTACCTGGCGGCCGAGCTGCGCCTCGACCAGCTCAACGACACCACCGGGGCGGAATCCGACCTGGCCAACGCCGTCCACCGTGACCCGAGCCATATCCGCGCGGCCGCCCGCCTCAANNTCAATCGAATCGGCGCGCAAGATTTATCGCGCGCTCGGCGACTATCGCAGCGTGGTGCGCCTCTACGAACTGGAGCTGGCCGGAACCACCGATCCCAAGCGCCGCGCCGATTTGCTGCTGGGCCTGGGGCGGGTGCTCGCCGAGAAGCTGCAAGAGCTGGATGCAGCCGCGCAGCGTTTGGGCGAGGTCATCCGGCTGCGGCCGCGGGACGAAAAAGCGCTCGACCTGCTGGCGGCGGTGTACGCCAACCCGAACTGGATCGGCGCCGACGGCCCCGATCGGGCGGCCGCGATCTTCTTTCAGATCGCCCGCCGCCGGCACGAAGCCGGCGACATCGAGAACACGATCTCCGCGCTGCGCAAGGCCCTGGCCGCCGTTCCGGGCCACCCCGAATCCTCCGACCTGATTGAGCGCACGCTGTACGACGCGCATCGTTTCCAGGATCTCGATCGGTATTACCGCGAGCGCGTGCAGGGCGCCCAATCGCCCGAGGACCAGATCAACTTCCTGTACAAGCGCGCCCAGCTGGCGGAAGGCGATCTCGACGATATCACCGAGGCGCAACGGATTTACGGCGAGATCGCGGCCCAGGAAGTGGCCGGCGGGCCGGCCGGGGAGCGACTGGCCGAGCTGTTCATCCTGGGNNAAGCTGGCCGAGCTGCGCGAGAAACAACTCGGGACCGTGGACGAGCCCGAACACCGGGTGCGGCTGATGACCGAGCTCGGGCGGCTGTACGCCGACCGCTTGGGAGACCGCGACCAGGCGGCGGTGTACCTGCACGCCATCCTGCAAATCGACCCGGGGAACGAGGAGGCGCTGGCGGCGTACTCCGAACATTTTCGTGAAAAGGCGGATTGGCCGGCGCTGGTGGATCTTCTGGATTTCGGATTCGAACAGGCCCGCGCCGGGGATGCCTCGGTGGAGGATCTGACCCGCCGCCTGGAGGAGATCGCCACCGTCGCCGAGAAGAACCTGGGAGATCCCGAGCGCGCGGTGGTGGCGTGGCGGCGCATCGAAGAGTTGGACCCGGATGCCCCGCGTGCCCGCGAGATGCAGAAGCGGATCCTGCTCAAGTCGAAGAGCTTTGACCGCATCGTGCCGATCCTGGAACGCGAAGCCGAAATGGCGGCCGAGCCCGCCCAGAAGATCGAGATCCTGCGCCGCATCGCCCAGATCCAGCGGGAAAAGCTGAACGCACCGACCCGGGCGCTGGAGGTGTGCCAGGACATCTTGCAGATAGATCCTCACGACCAGCTGGCGATGCGCGCCATGGTGGAGATCTACGAAAAACTGGGTGACTACGCCGGCCTGGCCCGCACGTTGCGCAATCAGATCGAGGTGGCGCCGTCCAAGCAAGAGAAGGTCAGCTTGCTGCGCCGGCTGCTGGTCATATACGACGAGCGATTGAACGACGTGGACTCCGGCGCCTGGGCGGCCAGCGAGATCTTGAAGCTCGTTCCCGGGGACCGGGACACGCTTTCGCGTTTGGAAGATCTCCTGTCCGGCGCGGGCGATCACGCCGGGCTCGTGCAGACCCTCGACTACCACGCGCAGCATGCCAGCACGCCGGACGAACACGTCGAAGTCCTGTCCCGAGCGGCCGAGCTGTTGGGCACCACGCTGGGTGACACACCTGGCGCCGCCACGCGCTGGGAGGACGTGGCCAGGCTCGATCCCGACAACGCGCGTGCGCTGGACGCTCTGACCGAGATCTATGGTCGTCTCGAACAGCACGCGGATCTGGCGCGCGTGCTGGACGCACAGGTGGATCGGCTGGTCGGCGATCCGCGCCAGCAATCGGACCACCTGCGGCGCCTTGCGATCCTGGTTGAAGCCCAGCTCGGGGATCGTCGACGGGCGCAAAGGGCCTGGGAATCGGTGCTCGAGCTGTTGCCCGCCGACCCGGCGGCGCTGGAAGAGCTGGCCCGCATCTATGCCGCGGCCGAGGAATGGGGAACCCTGGTCAAGATCCTGGATCGGCAGATTCCCCACGTCGGCGAGTCCGGGCGCGCGGTGGAGCTCGCCCTGCGACGCGCCGAGATTCTCGACACCAAGCTGAACGAGCCCCGGGACGCCGCGCGGGCCTTGGAGCAGATCGTGTCCGAGCTGGACCCGCGGAACTGGCCCGCCCACGAGCGGCTACGCGATCTTTACGAACGGGACGGCGACTGGTCGCGCGTGGTGAAGATTGCCGAGCGCCAGCTCTTCCTGAGCGAGGAACCCGAGGATCGGGCCCGCCGCGCGCTGGAGCTGGGCATCCTGTGGCGGGATCGGTTGAGCGACGCCGGCAAGGCCATCGCCGCCTTCGAGCGCGCGCTGGAAATCGACGGCCACAACCTGGACGCGATGCAGGCCCTTGGCCCCCTGTACGCCGCCGCCCGGGATTGGGGCAATGTGGTTGGTCTCAATGAACGGCTGCTGGCCGAGACGGAGGAGCCGAACGAACGTAACCGCCTGACGGTGGAGATCGCCTCCATTCTCGAAGAACACCTGCAGGACGTGTCGGGCGCATTCGAATGGTACCGGCGCGCGTACGAAGACCGGCCCGATGAGGATTCCCTGCGGGCCATCGATGCGATCGCCGACAAACACGGCCTGCACGAGGACTTGATTCGCGTATACGAAGGGGCGCGCACCCGCGCCGCGGAACCGATCGAACAGCTCGCGGCATCGCTGAAGATCGCCGCGATCTGCGAGGAGAAACTGGATGATCCGGCCCGTGCCTTCGCTTCGCTGCGCGATGCCCTGGTGGCGGATCCCGCGGGCCGCGAGCTCCTCCCCGTGCTGGAGCGGCTGGCCGAGCGGATCGGCGATTGGCGCGGGTTGATCGAAGTGTACGCCCGTGTCGCGCGCGCGCGCCCCGACCTGAATGAACGCGTGCAACTGCTGCGTCTACGGGCCGAGGTGCGCGAAAAGCGCCTGGGCGATCCCTCGGGGGCGCTGGACGAGCTGCTGCGCAGCTTCGCCCTGGATCCCGAGAATCTCGCCACCCAGGACGACATTCTCCGCCTGGCAGGAAGTACGGGGCGCTGGGAGGACGCGCTCAAGGTGCAGGC
>PMNO01000278.1:5152-5380 GCA_003161835.1 Myxococcales bacterium
TCTCTCCGCTGGCGAGCGCCGCCGACGCCGACGAGGATGTGGATGAGGATGCAACGGTCGATGTCGACGACGCCGCGGTGATCGCCGTGTCGATTGACCCAGACTCGTCGGGGGTGCTGGAGGAGCTGGGCCTCGAATTCCAGGACCGCGAAAGCCTCGATATCCTCGAACGCAAAGGCGCGAGGGTCGACCGGGCGAGTGGCATGGTGCGCTTCGATCGCGGCCTCA
>PMNO01000383.1 GCA_003161835.1 Myxococcales bacterium
ATCCCCGCGGCGTGGTGCTCGAGGAGTGTTCCGATGCGCGCGATCGTGCATCGCGATATGGGACGCCGAGCGTATTGACGTTCGAGGAGGTCGCGCGCCCTGTCCCAGGGGATGATGATGTTCTCGTACGCGTGCACGCCGCTGGAGCGAGCATCGGGGACCACCACGTCGTCACCGGGAAGCCGTCGACCCATCCTTCGAGCAAGCTGGCAAGTGTGGTTCCCGTCTCGTCGCCCGAATCGGGTAAATCGCCCACGAAGGGCGCGTTCACCCCCACCGGTATGCAGTGGTCGATGCCGGGTGCCAGATAGAAGCGCGAACTGCTGGGTGGCGGCGTACCCTCCCTCTCGGGCCACGACGCGTTCGTAGTAATCGATCGAGCCCTGTGGGGCCAACAGCGCTGCTGCCGACAAACGACCGGGGCGTGTTTGCGGGGCAGATAGCGCGGTTCGGGGTTACTGAGCGTCCAGGGCCGTTATTGCCGAAGGGCCGAGNNCGGGGCGGCTGTCGTATCCGAACACAGGGGTGTCGGAACCGAAGGAATCGGCGATCCCGGGCAGCCCGAGCGCGCGCACGATGTCGCTTGTGGTGACCGCACGGGCGTCGCGAGCGCACCGCGGAATCGCGGCCGAGCAAGCGAGCGGCGGGGTCGAAGGATCGAGGAACGTGCGCTTGCGCGTGTAAGCGGCGGGTGCCGCAATCGTCGAGCTGTCGTTGTTGAAGGCGAGGCCCCCCTCCCAACCGAAGGTGAGGGAGGCAGTCAAGGTGCAGGGGACGTCGTGGGCCTCGTTTCCCGTGCAGGCCGGCGCGCTGTCCTCGGGGTTCGTGTCGCAGACGTCATCGGCGGACGGCGCGAGGGGAACATCGACGATCCCGCCCGGAGCAGGAAGCTCGAAGTCTCGCGTGACGATGCGTCCCGCAAGTCCGGTCAACAAGTCCTCTGGATCAGAGACGCGGAGTGCAACGCGGTAGCGGCCCGCGGGAAGTGCGCGCGAGCGCGAGCAGGCCAGGGCCGTGACTGGATCCATGGTCGACGTCGACGACAGACCGCTGAACGCCAATCGCAGCGAATCGCCGACGCCAACCATCGTTTCCTCGGGAGGCAGGCAGGCGCCGCCGATGACGCCGGTGCACGGGACGTGGTCACAACTGCAAAAGTAAGCAGTCTGATCGGAAAGGCGATCCCGGAATCCGGAGGCGCATGAGCTGACCCCGAAGTCATACTGGCCACATTCTCTGTGAATGAAGACACTGGCGGCGCCACTGTTCCGAAATTGGAACTCCACCGCGAACGGTGGAACGCCCGTGGCTGTCGGAACGGCACACACCCCCTGCGGCAGGAGTGGGTCAGGAAGCGCGCTCGCATCGTGTTCTACGCTGGCCCCCTTGGTGCCGCACGCCGATACAAGTGCCGTTGCCGCGAGGGCGTACCCGGCTCGTACACAGAGACACGTCATCAGATTTCCGACCATCCTTCGCGGATTTCTGACGGGACACTCGCGAATCGCGCGTCATCCACACCGCCGGCAATTACAGGGCTCATCAGAGCAGATTTTCACGCAAACTTCGTGCCGAGGTGCGGCGCATGGGGTCGCTTGCTTGGNNGGCAACTCCGTTTGCGGCGGCGGCACCGGCCCGCGCGCGCCGGGGGCGGGTGAATTGGCGGTACAATGGAGCCGAGGGTGTATCGGGATCGTCCAAAGTGGCGGGCCCGGACGTTTCACATNNAGCGGTTTCACCGCGGCGATCGGCGTACCCTCGAGCGGTGCTACCGTGAACACTTCGCGACGGTCGAGCGAGCCATCGGCTCGCTGCTCGGGGCCGCCGATCGCGAGACCGCCATTCACGAGCTGTTCTCTCGCCTCATCTGTAAACCCGAGCTGCGGCGCTCGTTCCACGGTGGGAGCTTCGCGGCCTGGGTGGCGGCGGTCGCGCGGAACCAGGCCATCGACACTTGGCGGCGAGGCGCCCGGGAGACCGCCGCGCCCGCCGACCATCTGCCGGCCGCGGAGACCAGCAGCTGGGAGGAAGCGACCCAGGCTCGCATGCTGGTCGAGCGCTTTCGCCGAGAGCATCTGCCCCCGGAGTGGGAAGGGGTGTTCGACGTCCGCTTTCTCCAGCAGCTCTCGCAGCGCGAGGCCGCGCTCCGGCTGTCCCTGCCGCGAACGACGCTCGCGTATCGAGAGCTTCGCATCCGCCGCCTGTTGAGGCGCTTTCTGCTGGAGACGGACGAATCGTCCTCTTCGTCGAGGTTGCCGCCAGCCCCGGCGCCGTCGACGGTGACCGCGCCACTGGGAAAGGATCCACCATGATCGCCACCGCCCCGTCAACCACGCACAGCCGACACCGGCGGGCCATCGCCGCGCATTTCGCCGGGCGAACCTCCACCGCAACGGAAGCCGACATGCGCGTGCATCTCTCGCTGTGTTCCTCCTGTCGGCAGCGCTACGAGCGCCATCTCCTGCTGGCGCGCCTCGACCCCCGGGCCCTCCCGGCGGCGGATCGCCTCGCGCGGGGACTGGGCTTTCGGTGGCGCGCCTCGGGCGGCGGTCGCTGGCGCGCGCGGCTCATCGCCGGTCTTTCGGTCGCCGTTGCCGCCGCTACGATCCTGGTGATCGCTCCCTCGCGCAAGCTCGGCTCCGCCGTCCCTTTGGAGCGCGGGCTCGCGAGCGGCGAGCTCGCGGCGCGCGGGACCGATGGCGCGGTGGGACGGGCGGCTTCGTTCTGGATCTATCGCCTGGGCCCGGAGGGCGTGCCACGGCTGGCACACCAGGCGATCGCGCGCGGTGACGAGCTCGCCTTCGCCTACGCAAACCCGGCCGCCAAGCCCTTCCTGATGATCTTCGGCGTCGACGAGCACCGCCACGTCTACTGGTTTCACCCGGCCTGGCTCTCGGGACAGGCGCCGCCGGTCGCGGTTCGGGTCGCGCTGGGACCCGGGCCCCATGAGCTACCCGACGCCATCCACCAGACCTTCGACGGACAGCGCCTCGCCGTCTACGCCGCCTTCTTGGACCACGCGCTCGACGTGGCGACCGTCGAGGCGGCCGTCGGGCGGCTGGCGACGTCCGACGCGGTGCCGGCCCTCGGCGAGGGCGTCGTGATGGTCGGGCGCCGCTACGAGGTGCAACCGTGAGAGGTGGGCTCGGGATGCTCGGCCTGCGCGGCGCTGCCTCGGTTCAGGCGATCGGCGTGCTTGTGTGCGCCACGGCCCATGCCGCGGCCGCCCCGGCGCCCGGCGGGCCCACTCCACCTGCGGCCGCTCCACCACGCGCGCTCTTCGCCCTCATCATCGGCGTCAACGCCAGCCCCGCTCCCGACGTGGCGCCGTTGCGGTATGCGGATGACGACGCCGCCCGCTACCTCGATCTGTTCCGCGCGCTCGGTGCGCGGACCACGGTGCTGTCGCGGCTCGATGACAACACGCGACGCCTGCATCCTCAGGCGGCCGCCGAGGCGGTGTTGCCCCGCCGGGCCGAGCTGACCCAGGCGGTCGACGCCCTCGCGCGCGACATCTCTCAGGCCCGCGCGCGTGGAGTGCGATCCACGTTGTACGTGGTGTACGCAGGCCACGGCGACGTGGGGAGCACGGGGTGGTACCTGACGCTCGAGGACGCGCGCTTGACCGGCGGCGAGCTGGTGGCCGGCGTGGTGGAGCGCGCGGGCGCCGATCAGAGCCACGTCATCATCGACGCCTGCCAGGCCTACTTGCTGGCGTGGCCTCGGGGGCCGGGTGGCACCCGCCGCCCTCTGAATGGTTTCGTTGCGCTCGAAGCGGCCGCGCGCGCCGGTCGCGTGGGATACCTCCTGTCCAGCTCGGCCTCGGGCGAGAGCCATGAGTGGGCCGGCTTCGAGGCGGGGGTCTTCAGCCACGAGGTCCGCTCCGGGCTGTACGGGGCCGCGGACGCCAACGCCGACGGGCGCGTGACTTACGCCGAGATCGGGGCGTTCGTGGCGCGGGCCAACGAAGCCATCGTCAATGAACGCTTCCGGTCGCAGGTGATCGCCCGGGCGCCCGGCGACGGCGACTTGCTGGTGGATCTCCGCTCGCGCGCCAGCCACCAGCTGCGCCTCGACGGCCGGGCGGGCGCGGCGCACTACCTCCTCGAGGACGATCGAGGGGTGAGGCTGCTGGACTTTCACGGCACCGCGACAACGTCGGTGCATCTCCTCAGGCCACCGGGTGAGGGGCCGCTCTACCTGCGACGCGTGGCGGATGGGCTCGAGCGGACGGTGCCGCGGATCGATGCGGTGGTCAAGATGGAGTCGTTGCCGGCGGTGCCGACCCGCGCGCAAACCCGCGGCGCGGCGCACCACGCGTTCAGCCAGCTCTTCACGCTGGCGTTCGACGAGGCCGTGGTGACCACCTGGAGCCAGCACGCCGCCGAGAGGCCGGCCGAGCTCGAGGCCGGCGAAAGCGCGCGGGCGAGCGCAGACACGACCGAGCAGCGGCGGCGCACCGTGGGGCTCGCCGGCGTCGGTGTCGGCCTTGCCGCCGGCCTGGCCGCCACGGCGTTCGAGCTGTCGGCCCTCGCGCTTCACAGCGGGGCGCCGCCGGGCGAGAGCCGCGCGCAAGCGATCGCGCGCAACGACCAGATCGATTCACGCAACCACGTCGCCCTCGGTCTGGCGGTGGGCGCGGTGGGCGCGGCCGCCGCCGGCGCCCTCCTCCTCCTTTGGCCGAGCCGTCCGCCCGGCACCCCCTCGCTCGAGCTCGCGGCTTCGCCCGCTGGGAGCGCGCTCGCGGCGCGGTGGTGGTTTTGATCCAGGCGCCTTCGTCCAACGAGGCGCCGTCGTTCGTTTCGATGGCAGGAGGCTCCCATGAGATCACGAGATGATTCGAGCGCGCCGGCGCACACGGCCTTGATCGCCCAGCTCTTGAGCGCGTACCGCCGAAGGGCGATCCCGCTGGCGCTCAGCCTGGTGCCCCTGATTGGATTCGCTCTCTTGCCGGCCTGTGCAAAGCACGTCGCGGTCCCGAGTGAAATCTCTGCCTGCCCCTGCGCCACCGGCACCGTGTGCTGCGCTTCGGGTGTGTGCGCCGCCGATGAGAGTGACTGTGTCTCGGCGACGAGCGCCCTCTTCGAGGACGCGCAAGGCAAGTGGACGGGCTATTTCGAGAACTTCGCTCTCGCGTCCGGCTCGGATGCCATCCAGATCTCGATCTCGGTCGCGGCCGATGGAACCGGGTTGGGTCAAGTCGTCCTCGGGAAGAGCGCCCCGCCTGCAGCCCCGACCAACCCCGACCTGCCTTGGCCGTCGACGAACGTGGACGAGATCACGCCCATACTGTCTCCGGACTACGTCGAAGGCTTCTCTTATGAGGCGAAGGATCTCCACTGGGAGTCTCGCCGATTGCGATTCACGATTGACAGGTTGTCCGCCTGGAAAGGATGGTGCGAGCTCCAGACTTCATTCCTCTTGCCCGGCGGCAATGTCCCCCCACTGTATAGCTGTGCCGGAGGCATCATCGGCGGCGGGAGCAATGGATGCACGCGGCAAGACACGCCGCCCGTGCCTGTCGACTGCTACAAGGCCATCGCGCTCTGCTCTTTCATCGGTGGAGTCTGTTCCTGCGACGCAGACGGATGTACCGCCGCGAGCAACCCGGTCGCCTTCGACATCGCCCTCCGCGACGGCCTGGGGGACGGGAGCAACAGCCTGTCGGGAGGCAACATTCGACTGACCCGGTCCCGCCGCTGAATTCGCCGCCCAGTCCCCTGGAAGGGTGAAGGCTTACAAATGTCGGCGAGGCATCTTGTTGCTGGCAAGGCGCGACGAGGGCGAATAGTGAACGTATTCAACCGACGTTCCCGCTGACGCCGAAATAGTTGTAGTGCCCCGCGATGCGTCTGCTGAGCGCGGTGTGCTGTGCCTTGAGCGGCTGGTGTCGATTGCGGCGACACCAGTCGGCGATGGACGTGACCGCCCGTCGCAGGCGTGCACTTCGGGTCTTGCGCCACATACCTCATCGACACGTCTTGGCCCGCGCCCAAACAGCTTGAATCCAAGAAAGTCGAAGGTGGCCGGACCTTTCCCGCTCGACTGCCCCGACGGCGGTCGCCGGAAGGGCAATAGGCGGGTCTTGTCCGGATGTAGGGTCAGTCCGAAGCGTCCCATTCGCTTGCCGAGCACTTCCATCACACGCTTCGCATCGTCCTGGTTNNAGGGATCTCCTCCGGTCGTCCGGAGTGTGGCGAGGTGCTCGCGCTTCGCATACGCTCACACTCCAATGTCAGTCGTAGAACGCTTTCCCTTGCTCGCCGCCATAGGGAAGCGCAAGCCGAGGCACTGCACGGCTCGTGCGTCGTCGCCATCGACGGCGCTTGAGTCCCTGTCGTGACGCGACCTACTTCGCGTTCGACTGGGACGCCTTCGACGGGAGCCGCGAGCCACAGACAAAACGGCTCCTTGTTCCCCCCGTCATCGTCTTCGAAGGTGTGTAAATCGTTCAGCGAACGCAGTCGANNGGCAAGCAGGCCACCGCGGAAAAGTGGATTACCGATGCTACTGAGAACGAGTTCTACAAGACCCGAGCAGAAGATGGCGGCTTTGTCTTCGTGACCTCCAAGAGGGTGAGGGAGAGCAGCGCAGGCATTACCTTGTCGGAGTCTCATGAGTCGAAGCCTGACGGTATCCGTGCGACGTTGATG
>PMNO01000042.1 GCA_003161835.1 Myxococcales bacterium
GATCCTTCGAAGAAGATCACGGTCTGGATGGTCGGTGACTCGACCATGCAGAACTGCGCCGGCAGCGGGCAATGCGGCTGGGCCTCCGAATTTCAGCAGTACCTTGGCCCCAACGCCACGGTCTCCAACCAAGCCCGAGGTGGCCGCAGCATTCAGACCTGGATCTGGGGCGATCCCAACATCTCCAAATCCGCAACCGACGCCAATGGTGAGTGCCAGGTCATCAACAACAAGACCTACTCCGACAACCTGACGACCATGCTCGANNCCGGGCGACTGGGTGTACGTCGCGTTTGGCATCAACGACGGCACGGCCGCCTGCAATCGACACGTTGGCAAGGCCCTGTTCCAATCGGACCTCGCCTTCATGGCCACAACCATCCGGGCGAAGGGCGCCAACCCGATCTTTGGCACGTCCACGAGCGGACAATCCTGTTCCGGTTCGACCAACATGGCCAACCGGGGATTCGGACCGGAGACCAAGGCCGCCGCCGCCGCCAACAACGTGCCCGTCATCGACCTGACTCAGCTCTCGGCGGACCTTTACAACAGCCTCCAGCTCTGTCCAGCCGGCAGCGCGACATTCTGGTTCGACGGAACCCACTTCAAGACCGAAGGCGCCACCAAGATTGCGGCGGTGGTGGCTCAGGCGCTGAAGGATCAAAACATTGGTCTCGCGGCCTACTTGAANNACGTGAAGAAGGTCGCCGTCTTCGGAAACGCCGGTGGAGGCAAGTCCACCCTGTCCAGGAAGTTGGCGGAGCTCACCGACCTTCCTCTCTACCCGTTGGACACGATCCAGTACCGAGCCGGCGGTACCAAGGCTCCGCACGACGACTATCTGAAGGCGCACACGGAGTTGTTGCAGCGTGACGCGTGGATCATTGATGGGTTCGGTTGCCGCGCGTCGGCCTGGGAGCGCTTCGCCTGTGCGGACACCCTCGTTTACATCGATCTGCCGCTGGTCACGCATTTTCTGTGGGTGACGAAACGCTTGTTCAAAGGCTTCTTTGTAACGCCGGAAGGGTGGCCGGAGGGCAGTCCGATGCTCAGTAGCACGATCGATAGTTATCGTGTGCTCTGGCTCTGCCACCGGCACTTGACACCCAAGTACCGAGAGCTCGTGTCCGCGGCTCGCCAGCAGAAGCGTGTTCATCACCTCAGGTCGCCTGCAGACCTGGAGACCTTCCTGAAGGCAGTGACGCCGAATGCGAAACCTGCCTGACCAGCATGGGCAGAGCGCGTGAAGGCGGAGCGCGCGCACATCAGCCGAACAAGGAATGCCGATCCATCCAGATGGACCAGATCGGCAGGAGGTTCTATCTTGCTTGCGTGTTTGTCGGTCACTACGGCGTGTCGCTGGCGGCCAAGCGNNGGCGGCTTCGTCATGACCGGGATCGAGAAGATGTCCATCGTTCCAGGGTTCACCGCCTACAACCCGTACGACCTCTACTTCATGCCCTACTCACACGGCCTGCTCGGGGCGTTCGGCTGGAGCTTGCTCGTGGCGCTGTTTGCCCGCGGCGTGCTCGGGCGGGCGGGAGCCACCGCGGCCCTGGTGCTCGGGATCTGTGTGTTTTCCCATTGGCTTCTGGACGTACCAATGCACACGCCCGACATGCCCATCGCTGGCGACCACTCGATGAAGATCGGTCTCGGCCTCTGGCGGCACCGAAACCTGTCGCTCGCAGCCGAGCTCGTCGCCCTCGCCACAGGCGTGTGGGTCTGGTTGCGTGCCACCGGTGGCATGGGCCGTTCACGCATCATCACGGCGCTCTTCCTCGGGGTGCTGACCGCCACGCTGCTCGCGACTCCGTTCATGCCGCCACCCGAGGGACCGACCGCCTTCGCGATCATGGCGCTGGTTTCCTACGCTGCGCTCGCGGCCATCGCGGCATGGGTGGACCACCGCCGTTCGGCGCTCGACTCGGCGGAGCGGTGACGAGGCCGTCTACGGCGGCAATCGATCGATGCGGACGTCGTAGNNACGATGAGAATAGTGGCATTCACGTTCATGACTCTCTGCCTCGTTTCGTGCGGTTCGAGCGATTCGATCCGCCAGTGTTTTCCCTGCCAAGGCTATTGGATCTGTGGCGGAGCCGTTGAACGCATTGACCTCACGCCCGACGCCGACGGCTGCTTTCTGAGCGGACTCCCCGGCAGGAATCTTCTGTCGCCTGACGGCACGATCACAGCCAACGGAGTGGTGGTTGGAAGCGCGGATGGCACAGGGGCCAGCGTTCACGTGGCATACCCCGACGGCAGCCAATGGCTGTTTTGCAGGGGCGGAGGAGGCTGTCCCCGCACGCAATAACAACGTGCACACCTCTGATATGGTTGAACGAGGCGAAACGATGACGGGTGTGGGGATATACCTATTCGATGATGTCGAGGTGCTCGACTTCGCGGGACCNNCACCATTTCGGATGAGGCTCGTACCGTGCGCGCCCGCGGTGGACTGGCGGTGAACACGCGGCATTCCTTCCGTGACCATCCTCCGATCGATGTCCTGATCGTGCCCGGCGGGAACGTGGACGCCGAACTTCGACGGGGCGACGTGATCCGATGGATCGCGGATACCGGCGCGTCCACGCGGGTGACCGCGTCGGTGTGCACCGGCGCTCTGCTGCTCGCCGCCGCGGGGTTGCTGGATGGGAAGCGCGCGACGACGCACTGGGAGGATATCGAGCAGCTCCGACGGGATTTTCCCGCGGTCCGCGTCGAGGCTGGTCCGCGCTGGATCGATGAGGGTGAGGTGGTGACGTCCGCCGGGATCTCGGCGGGGATCGACATGAGCCTCCATCTCGTGCGTCGACTTGCAGGGCCCGAGCTGGCATCGATGACGGCCAGGCAGATGGACTTCGAGTGGACCGATCGCGGCTCGTGAGGGCGCCGTCCCACAAGCCATTGCCGACGGACGTGGTGCTCGCTTACGCTCGGAGTCACGCAGCTGAA
>PMNO01000179.1:0-3059 GCA_003161835.1 Myxococcales bacterium
GGCCGAGATCGCCGACCTGTCGCCGCATTGTTCCTAAGCATCCGTGTCTTCCTCTCCAGCGCCCGCGGGCGCGTTCGTGATCAGTCCGGCAGCCGGTCTCTGCCCCTTGTTGGCGCCTTCGCGCCGGCCTCTACGCAATCTCCGTTCCAGCTCGCCGCCCGGCGTGACTTTGCGACGGCCGTGCGGCAAAGCGCGCGCTCCGCCTTCCTAGCGACGACGCGCTCCGAACCGAGCGCGTGGTTTCTTCCGTTCGCGTACCGTTCTCGAGAACGGATTCGCCGGGGCGGGTGCGGGTCCAGTCCCGGGCGGGCTCGAGCAGATCGAACCGAGTGCTCGACAAGCTCGCTTGGATGGCCGGATGTCCGCCGCGGGCAACGTTGATTGCGCCCGTGATCTCGTCGAGAGAGACCGCTGCCCCTCGCTTGCGCCGGCGGCGTGCTGCCCCGACGACGTCGATCAGCGCTCCCGCGAGCGATCCGTCGGCCGTGTCGCCCCAGGTGCTGCTCGCCGCGAGCAGGAAGGTCGCCGAGCCGGGTGCGTCGAGGCCGTGTAGCAGCGCTCCTGTGATGACGCCACCTGCCTGACAACAGTCGAGGATGACCCACAGGTGGCCGGGACGGCACGTCCGCCGGAGGACCAGCCCGACCAGCTCGGCCGAGCCGACCGCGGTGGTAGCGAGCCGGTCCTGATCAAAACCCGCAGGACAGAGATAGTGGTTTCCCTCAGCCACGCACCCGTGCCCCGTGTAGTAGATGACCAGCTGATCCGCCGAATCGAGGCGCGCCTCGTCCAGCCACACCCCCAGCCGCTCGCGTAGGGTCGCTGCCGTCGGATTGCGCAGAAGCGGGCCGCGTCGGTATCCCAGGGCGCGGAACAGACGGGTCACGTGAGCGAGATCGGTGCCTACCCGCTCAAGGCCGCGCAACATCCCCCCCGGCTGTTGCACGCCGATCGCGAGCACGAACCGCCGCCCGCGCCGCAAGCGCCCGCGCTCGAGGCGCGCAGAAGGGACGCCGCGCGCTTCCCGCGCTTTGTCATCTCGGCCGCTCTGAAGCAAAACTCGACGCATACCTGTCGCCCTCAGCCGAGCGCCTCGAGCGACGTCGTCATCTCGAGGGCGGGCCGCGCGCCGGCCCCGAGTCCGCCCGCGATCGCCTCGAGAAGTTCCACGTGGCGCAGATAGGAGGTCAGCTTGTGGGTCTCGACCGGACGGGTTGGCATGCCGTGCATCACCTCGACGTCCACGATCCGCGCGTCGAAGATCGGCGCAAGCCGGGTCACAGGTACCGACCAGACGTCCGCCGAGGCAAAGACGTTGCGCCACTCCTTCACCGATGGCCACGGCAGCGCTTGTGCGGTCGGCAGCGCCAGCAAGCGGGCGAGGCGCTCCCTCATCGGTTGCAAGATCAGACGCGGCGTCGCGATGGGGGAGCCGACCGTGACGAAGGTGTCCACGTGGTGTTTCCAGAGACAGAGGCCTTCGTAGGCGATGACGGAGCCGAGCGAATGGCCGATGACGACGCGCGTGTCCGGTCTCAGGACGTGCCGGAACCGCTGCTGGACCTGGAAGAAGGCACCCGGATCGATGCCAGGGTCAGGCTTCGCGACGGCGGCGTTCTTCATGTAGATGGCCGACTGAGTCACGAGCGCCTCGACGAGCCGCGCGACGACGCTGTGGGGACGGCCGTCCTCGCCCCAGATGGATCGGCGATCCGCGGCCCGGACCGCCGCCCGCAAGAAACCGTAGTACCAGCTCCGCAGCTCGTCCCCGAGCCCGCCCTTGGTGACCACCGTCTCGACAGGCCGCCCGCGCCCAAAGAGGTCCGCCCAGTAGACCAGCTCGATGTCCTGCATGCGAGGCAAGGGCATTTCATCAGCGCGGCCCGCTGTCATGGCCTTCAATCCAGCCAAGAGGGCTCGGTACCACTTGGCGTGGAGGACGGGCTTCGAGTGATGTTGCATTCGCATGCCGTGAACGAAGACGATGGCCGCCATTGTTTGTCCTTCCCTTGCCGACCCGGAAATTTCGGGTTCACCTGGCAATGCGCAAAGCGGCCCCAAAACCCTTCAACTCTTCTCTTCCCACTCGACGAAAACGGCCCCCCGGGGCGCCCGTACGGGGCCCAAACCGCCTCCTTGACGCCGTCTGTCCGGGTCGATACGTTGATCAAACGTACGCATGGGGGGGAAGAAGGCTGGACGGCAGGAGCTGGATCAACTGTTCAGCGCGGCCTACGAGGAACTGCGCCGGCTGGCCTCGGCCGTGAAGCGCGGGGACGGCAGCCAGACCCTGACCCCCACGGCGCTTGTCAACGAAGCTTGGATTCGCCTCGCCCGGTCGGCACCGTTTGCCGCCGTCTCTCCCGAACACTTCAAACGGATAGCCGCGCGCGCCATGCGGCAGGTGCTTGTCGATGCCGCCCGACGGCGACAAGCACGCAAGCGGGGCGGCGCCGAGGCGATCTTCGTTTCGTTCAACGAGGAGACGGACCGCCCCGGGACGACGGCGGACGACCTGCTCCGGATCGAGGAGGAACTGAAAGAGCTCGAGACCAGGGACCCGCTGCAGGTGAAGATCGTCGAGTGCCGATTCTTCGCGGAAATGACCGTGGAAGACACGGCCAGTGCGCTCGATGTCCCGAAGACCACCGTCGAGAGAAATTGGCGGGCTGCGAATGCCTGGCTGAAACACCGCCTCAAGAAAGACAGCTGACAGCCATGGACGCGGTGCAGTGGGAGCAAGCCCTGGACCTCTTTCACCAGGTGGTGGAGCTGCCACCGGCGGACCGGACCGTCTTCCTGGGGTCCGCCTGTTCGGACTCGGAGATCATCCAGGAGGTACTGGCGCTACTCCAGGGGGATGCGCGCGGCACGGGCCCGCTCGACGTTGGTATCGGCGAGGTCGCCCGGCAAGTGCTCGATTCGGAGGACGTCCGGCCCCCTGTCCCGCGCATCGATCAGTACGCGATCGAGGATCTGCTGGGCGAGGGCGGGATGGGCGTCGTGTACCGCGCCACGCATGCGATGCTTCGACGTCCGGCTGCGATCAAGCTCCTTTT
>PMNO01000179.1:3159-3325 GCA_003161835.1 Myxococcales bacterium
TGCTCGATTTCGGCATCTCGAAGCGCTTGTCCGGGCCAGGGTCGACCGTCACCGGATCGGGACTGGCGCTCATGACACCAGCGTACGCTTCCCCGGAGCAGCTCGAAGGCCGGGAGCCCAACGTCGACAGCGACGTCTACTCACTCGGGCTGGTGCTCTACGAGCT
>PMNO01000246.1 GCA_003161835.1 Myxococcales bacterium
ACCAGCCAGGGCGCCAACCTCCCTTCCAGCGCCGAGGTGTGGGACGTCGCCTCCGGACAAATGGTTCGCGCGGCGGGCCCCGCCGACACAGCGGTCTTCGCCAACGGAGGCAGCCGGATCGTCACGCACACCCATCAAGATAAAACCATTCGATTCGTTGGAACCGGAGCCGCCGTTCCGGCGATCACAATCCCGCTGGACGAATCGGCCGCCCACCAGCTCTCCCCGCTCGGAACGATGGTGGTTGGCTATGTGCCGTCGTCAACCCCCGGTACCGTGGGCGTGTTGATGCAGGCGTATCACCTTCCCGACGGCCGCCGCCTCTGGAGCGTACCGGCGGACAGTGCGGA
Source organism: Myxococcales bacterium (assembly GCA_003161835.1). GTDB lineage: Bacteria > Myxococcota_A > Polyangia > Fen-1088 > Fen-1088 > FEN-1088. The sequence goes on from PMNO01000246.1 coordinate 351, forward strand.
AACCTTCCTGACGTTCTCGCCAGACGGCCAGCAGATCGTATCTTTCAGCCCGCCCGGTTACCCCCACACGTTTGACACCAGCACCGGAGCCGAGATCAGCCTGCCCGGCGCCGGTGGGCATGCTGATCCGATCAGAACCGCGCTCGGGCCCCAGGGCCGGCCCGTCATCATCGCCACGAGCGTCGGCATCTTCGCGTTGGACGGAGAGCCATTCGACTTGATTCCCGACAGCGCCTATCCGCTGCCAGCCGGTGAAGGTATCCCCATCGCGTCCATCGCCATCTCGGGCGATGGACAGTGGCTCGCGACGGGATCCCTCGGGCGCGAACTGAGCACGATCGTCTGGAACCTGCCAGCGCAGAAGGTGCGGCGAACGCTGACGACGGGGCACGGCTCGTCGACCGTCACGTTCACGGCCGACAATCGCGAGGTCGTGAGGGTGTGGGATTCCATCGACTCGTGGTCGATCGCGACGGGTGACCGAGCGTGGGGGCTCTTGGCCCCGTCCATCATTCCGCCGATCGGCGGCCTGCGCTGGTTCCTCGCGGTCTCCCCCGCGGGCGATCGGGTGGCGACGAACTTCGGCAGCGGCGTGACAATCTCCGGCATCACCGATCCGGGCACCACGATGCAACTGGACGCGGGGCAACCATACGCCGCGCTGGCCTTCTCGCCCGACGGGCAGACGCTGGCGACGTCGGGCCCAATGTTGTGGCGCGTCTCGGACGGGCGGAAGCTGTGGCCAACGGGAGCGCTGCCGCCGCCCCCGGCCCCGCTGTCCGACGACAACGTTCAGGACAACTGGGTTACGTTTTCGCCTGACGGCGCGCTCATTCTGGCGTCGGATTTCCTTGGCAACGACCGCACCTGGATGACCAACTTCAAGAGCTACCGGACCCTGACGAAGATCTACCGCGCTAGCGACGGCGCCCTGGTTCGAGACATGGGCAGCTCCCTCGCGCGTAGGCCGGCGTTTTCAGCCGACGGAGCGTGGATCGTGGCGGGATCCCGCGTCTATCCAACGCTGTCGGGCGCGCCCGTCGAGCTGTCACCGGCAAGCATCTTCGATAGCGTGTCGGCCTTCGCGCCCAATGGAACCATCGCGGTTGGCGGGACTGACGGTGTCACGCGACTCTACTGCCCCCTATGACGCCCGCGTCGCCACCCGGCGATCGCGACGGCCCGCTGGAGTTCGACGCGCTCTATGCGCGCTACGGAGCGACCATCTATGCGCGTTGCCGGCAGATGCTGCGCGACCCCTCCGCCGCGGAGGACGTGACCCAAGAAGCCTTCCTGCGGATTCATCGTGCGTTGGCAAAAGTTCGCGGGCCGCGCGAAGCGCTGGTGTGGCTGTTTCGAACCGCGACCAACCTGTGCCTCAACGAGATTCGCGCCGGCAAGTATCGTCCCGTGCCGGTGAGCTTGCTGCCCGAGCGGGGCGGTCCGCCACCCGAATCATCGCTGGCGGCACAAGATCTGGTGGCGCGATTGTGCCGCGCGCTGCCCGAGCCGCTGCTCGTGGCGGGCTGGCTGTATCACGTCGACGGGCTGGACCAGTCGGAGATCGCCGAGATCTGCGGCGTCTCGCGCCGCACCATCGTCGCGCGCGTGAGCTCGTTCGAGGAGCAGGCACGTGCGTTCGTGAGGGAGGCTGAAGATGATGTTCGATCCGGTTGACCCGCGCGCAGAGGACATCATGCCGACGCGGCATCTGTCGACGTTCCACCTCGAAGCGATGCGACTGGGCGGTATGGCACGACCCGCGCAAGATCGGGTCACCCGCCACCTGCAGGCGTGTGCGCGCTGTCGCCAGCTGGCGGCTGATTGGGAGGCCGGCTTGCGGGAGTTCGCCGACGGGCCCTTGGTTCGAACGCGCGCACCGTTGCGCGACCGGGCGGAAGCGGTGCGGGGGGCAGCACCACAACGAAAGGTCATCGGGTGGGCCGCGGCCTTCGCCGCGACGGCGGCCTTTGCGGGCCTGATCTTCGCGTGGCGCGCGCCGGCCGCGCACCGTGGGGTCGCCGACCGTCCTGGTGAGCCCACCGTCAGCATCAAAGGCGGGCTCGACTTCGTGATCGCCGTGCGGCGCGGCGACCGGGTCTTCCACGCGGACGCGCAGCCGCTGCGTGCCGGCGATCGGATCCGCTTCGTGCTCGATGGCGTAAGCTCCTCGTACCTCATGGTTGGCTCTGTCGACGGTGCCGGTCACGCCAACATTTACGTGCCGTACGAGGGCGCGCGGAGCGTTCCCGTGGCGTCCGGTCCACCGGAATCCGCTCATCTGGAGATCGAGGGCAGCATCGTGCTCGACAGGGCTCCCGGTCCCGAACGAGTCTTCGCGCTCGTCTCGCAACGTCCGCTCGCGGTCGCGCCCGTGCGCAGCGCGCTGTCAGCCATCGGGGCCGCCGGGCCCGATGCCATTCGCGAAACGAAGCTCTTGAGCCTACCGCCCCAGGTTCTCGCCGCCGCCGGCACCTTGATCCAGCGCTCG
>PMNO01000311.1 GCA_003161835.1 Myxococcales bacterium
TTCGCGGCGACGACGGCGTGCATATCCACGAGCAGGATGTGCTTGCGGGCGGCCACCCGCTCGGCTACCAGAGCAGGGAGAGCATCATTGTAGGTCACGATACGCACGTCGGTGGCGGCGTCGGCGGTGGGGATGAGCTTGGCGACCACGACGAGCGCGTCGGGGGCGTCGGCGGTCATCTTGTCGAGCAGCGCGCCGAGCCGTGTTGGTGCGTTGGGCAGGTCGATCGTGTTGTTGACATCGTTGGTCCCGATCATGAGCAGAATGATGTGCGGGTTGCCCGCGCTGATGCCCGCATCCACCAAGGGTGAAATGCCCATCCGGCCGGCGGCGCTGGCGGTGTCGATCGTGTATCCGCCGTACCCCTCGTGATTCTTGGGGAATGGCTGTCCCGCCACCGTCGCTGGGCCGTTCGAGTTCCGGCCCACGAAGGTGATGCGCTTGGAGTTCGTGATCGCGAGCCGGAAAAGCTCGACCCGATAGCCACCCCCCGAGGATCCGACGCCTTCGGTGATCGAATCGCCGAGGGGCATGATCGCGCACGGGGTTCCCGCCGCCGGACAGGGCGAAAAGGCGGTGGTGCCTCCGGGACCGCCTGGACCCGCCCCGCCGGCCCGAGAGCCACCCTGACCACCCGCGCCGCCGCCACCACTCGACGAGACAGCCACTCCACCGGAGCCGACGGCACCCCCGGCCCCTCCCGTGCCCATCGCGCCACCGGAGCCGCCGCCACCACCAGAGCCAACAGCCGCTCCAGAGCCGCCCGCGCCACCAGAGCCCGATCCCGACGGCGGGATTGGCATTCCCTGCGAGGCCCCCGCGCCGCCCGCGTCACTCGGTCCGGGCGCCGAACCATCGGGGGATCCCGTCGCGGGAGCGCAAGCCGCGAACGCCATGGCCAGCAGGAGCGACAGGCCTACCCGCGCGGAAGCTGCGGTTGCGACCCGCGAACCGGGCCGCCCACCAGCCGCACCGGACAGACGTATGCACATCCCCATCAGGTGCTCCTTTGTCCCGCGAATCGACCTGAGCCCATTCAGTCTACTTCTCACCGGGGACGAAGCCCAGCCCACCCCTCCGCCGACTGTGCTAACAACCCACACTCCACACTCCACACTCCNNCCCCACTTCCCCACTTCCACATTTGCCCGACACGCGATCGTTCTTCGAATCGTTCCCAAACCCAGGAGTTCAAAAAATGCGTCAGACCATGTTCACCGGCCTTCTGTCACTCTCTCTTGCACTCGCCCTTGCCCTTGCCTCGAGTGGAAGCCTCCACGCCGCCGCCGAGAAGACCTATCAAGTGACGGGCCCCGTTCTCGAAGTCACGGACAGCGTGATCACCGTGGAGAAGGGCAAGGAAAAGTGGCAACTAGCCCGCGACAAGGAGACCAAGGTCACGGGTGACCTCAAGGTCGGCGCCAAGGTCACGATCGAGTACCGCATGACCGCGACGACCGTCGAGGTCAAGGGCGCCGCGAAGGCCGACGCCAAGGCTCCGGCCGCAGCCAAAACCGAGAGCAAGATCGAGAGCAAGACCCCAAAGAAGTAGCCGCCAGACCGCTTCTCGCTCGCATGGATGCGCAGCGGCCCCCGATGGGCTAACCTGCGACGAGTTCTGGCCGGGGGTTGTGGACGTAAGATGGATTGTTTGAGTGAAGACACGGTCATCGCCTTCCTCGAAGGGCGGCTTGATCCGGTGGCCATCGCCCGAGTGGATTCCCACTCGGGGGCTTGCCCGACGTGTCTCGACCTTCTCGCGACTGTGGCTGGTTCCGCTCGGCACACCGCTTGGACGCCCCCGGAGCCGATGCGCCGGACACTCCCGGGCCCGCCGCATCTTGCAAGCGACCCGCTTGCGCCGTTCGAACGGCCCTCGGCGATTGGCCGGTACCTGATATTGGCCGAGGTGGGACGCGGCGGCAGCGCGGAGGTCTACGCGGCCTACGATCCGGAACTCGATCGGCGCGTGGCCGTCAAATTCTTGCGTCTCGATCTCTCGGGGGGGTCGACCGGCGAGGCCCGGGCCAGGCTATCGCGCGAAGCAAAAGCCATCGCGCGTCTGTCTCACCCGAATGTCGTAGCCGTGTACGACGCGGGCTCGTGGAACGATCGGGTGTTCATCGCGATGGAGTTCGTCGAAGGCGAGACGCTCGCCCGCTGGCTGCAAAGTGGTACCCGACCCTGGAGAGACATCCGAGACAAGTTCATCGGGGCCGGTCGAGGCCTGGCGGCGGCGCACGCAGCCGGCCTGGTACACCGGGACTTCAAACCACAAAATGTCTTGATCGGCCGGGACGGCCAGGCGCGGGTTGCCGATTTCGGATTGGCGCGCAGGTTCGGAGCTCTCGACGTGCCCGAACCCGTCGGCGAGGTGGCCGCGATGGAAATGGACTCGCGATCTTCGTCGTCGACGATCACGGTGCCGCTGACCCGAACCGGGGCGTTGTTGGGAACCCCCACGTACATGGCGCCTGAGCAGTTCCGGGCCGGGGCCACCGACCATCGAACGGATCAGTTCAGTTTCTGCNNCGCGGGTTACAAACCAATCCCGAGGACCGCTATCCGTCGATGGCGGAGCTATTGAAGGATCTCGAACGCGCTCCGTCGCGTCGCCAGGGTCGGGTTGTTGCCGCGCTGGTCTTGGTCGTGGCCCTGGTCGCTTCTGGTCTTGTTGCGCGTCGGGTGGTTGCCCCCGCGCTGATCTGTTCGGGGGCCGAGGGCAAGCTCGCGCAGATCTGGGAGACCTCCCGCACGGACGCACCCGCGTCTCGCCGGGCGCGGGCCCATCAGGCCTTCCTGGCGACCAACCGATCGTGGGCGGCCGACGCCTGGGAGCGGGTGGCGCGCGCGCTCGACGTCTACACGAATCAGTGGAAGGCCGCCTACGCGGACGCCTGCGAGGCCACGCACGTGCGCGGCGAGCAATCGACCGCGGCCCTGGACCTGCGCATGGGATGCCTCCAAGAGCGGCTGGCTCAGGTCAAGGCGCTCACCGATATTCTCGTCTCGGCGGACGCACAGGTCGCGATGGGCGCCGTGGATGCCGTGACGGCCCTGGGCGCCCTCGATCGCTGCGCCAACCTGCCGCTCTTGCGGGCGGTTGTTCCCCCTCCGCGCGATGAAAAGACGCGCGCGGAAATCGAGGCCATGGCGCCGCGCGTGGCCGCGCTGAAGGCCCTGCTTGACACCGGTCGCGAGCAGGAAGGTCTGAACGTCGGTTTGGCGCTGGTACGCGAGGCGCGCAAGGTGGGCTACAAGCCGTTGCTCGCGACCACGCTCGACCTGGTTGGTGAGTTGCAAATGAACCTGGGGTACCTGGGTGACACCGAAACGAGCCTGTCCGAGGCGCTCAGCGCCGCGGAGTCCGGCCGCGACGACGACATCAAGGCCGATGCCGCCGCGTTGCTGGCGAACGCGTTGAGCTGCGATTCCTCGCGCCGGATCGACGGCGAACATTGGGCTGATCTCGGTGACGCGATCCTCGATCACCTGGGCCACGGCCCCCGGCAGGAGCGACGACGGGCCTGGATTCTGACCGCGCGCGCGAACATCCGGGGGACACTCGGCGACTGGCGGGGCGATATGCAGCTTGAACAACAGTCGCTGGTGCTCAAGGAAAGGGCGCTCGGCCCTGATCATCCCGACGTCGCCATCTCTCTGAGCAACCTGGCCGTCGCGCGCAATGCCCTCGGTGATTTTCGGGGCGCCCTCGAATTCAACGATCGCGCGCGGACCATCCGGCGTCGGGCCTATGGCGAAGGGAGTCTGTGGGTTGCGATCTGCGAGAGCAACGGGGGCGAGACCTTGAACGCTCTGGGCCGGTACGCGGAGGCAGCCGCCGCGTTTCGGAAGGCGCTCGCCATCCAGGAGGACGCCCTCGGTCCGAAAAATTGGCAGGTCGCCTACCCGCTGACCGGACTCGGGCAGACGCAGTTGGCCATGGGAGAGGCGTGGTCAGCCGTCGCGACCCTGGATCGGGCCCTGCGCATTCGGGAGAGCAGCGAGCAGAACCTGTTCACGGTCGCCGAGACCCGTTTCGCCTTGGCCCGCGCACTCGCGAAGACCCGCAGCGATCCCGGCCGCGCATGGCGTCTCGCGCGCCAGGCGCGCGCCACCTATTCCACCTCGCCACTCTTCTCGCTACAGGTGCGCCAGATTGACGACTGGGTCGCCCGGCAGCCGCGCCACCCCAGATCGCCCAGAACGGCGACGTCGCGCGCGGAGCACAAACAAGGCCGAATTCGACCGGGCTGAAGGGAGCCATCCGAGGCGTGAGGTATCGTTCCGCCCATGGGAAATTCCCGGGGGTCCGCCAGGGCCGTTTTGCGGGTTCGCGTGGCCGCCTACGCTGAAGCAGTGTCTCCGCCGCTGTCCGCGGCTCGGGTGGCGACGATCTCGGCGGGGGTGGGCCCGATCATGGTGATGGTGGCGGTCGCGCTCCTGTCGGCCTGTGCCCATGGGCCCGCGCGGTTCGATCCCCGGGCGCGGCGCACCTGTCTGGTCCTGTCGGCGGGCGGAACGCGTGGGATCGCCGAGCTGGGCGCGATCCAGGCGATTCGTGAGTCGCGCCTTTCGATCTCGTGCGTGGTCGGCACCAGCGTGGGGGCCCTGGTGGGCGGCCTTTACGCGGCCAATCCAGATCAAGACACAACGGAACGGTTTCGCAGTCTGGCGCACGCGTATCTGGATGAAACCGAGCGCGCCTCTCGCACCCGCGGCATGCAGGCAGGCGTGCTGGTTGGTTCGGTGGCGGCGGCGATCTCGGGCGGCGTCTTGGTCCCCGCGACCGCGGCGCTCGGCGGCTATTTGCTGGGAGCGGCCAGCATCTCGCGCGCCGACTGGGTTCGTCTGGAAGGCGTCCTGCGCGCAGAGGTGCGCGGCGCGCGAATCGATGGTCTGCCCGTGCCCTTTGCCACTCTTCACCACGAGCGGGAGGGTCAAGGGCTGCGCCTGGTCGTGGATCGGTCGGGCGATCTTGCGAGCGCCATTGGTGCCAGCATCGCCAACCCGTTCGTCTTCGACGACGTGGACGTGACGCGCGCAGCAACCCTTGATCCCGGGAGCGACCGCGTCGCCGCCACGCCGGTTCAGGATGCCTGCCGTCTGTTTCCCGACGCGAATCTCCTGGTGGTGAATGTCGTCGGCACACCAGCCTTCTATGATGCGTCCATGACCTGCCCCCTGCGCGAGATCATGATCGATGCGCCGGTGGTCCCGCCCGACGCATTTTTCCAGGGCGGCGCCGCCTTTGAAAACGCATGGCGCAGTGGCCACGACAGGACCGCGGTGGCCCTGCGAGGCGGGTAGCGATAATCGGCGTAACTTTGTGGTAACGCCTTGGCCAGCCGGGGGACGGTATCGCCACGCGGGAACCGTGTTGGCCTGCCCGCACCTTCGGAGCCAGCCCTGAATCGGCGCCAGTCCGGACCTCAGACGAGCAAATGGGTTCGCTGGCACGCACCTTGCGGCGTCTTCGTCTGAACGGGTGGGCAGAGGAGGGTCATGTTGTGACGAATTGGGACGCACTGATTGAAAACATCCCGCAGGTTGCTCCGGACGAGTCCCTGGCCAAAATCTCGGTCCTGATGGCGCAGCATCAAGCCAGCGTCGCGGTCGTGCTGCAGGATCGAAAGATCCTGGGCGTGCTGGCTGAAAGCATGATCGCCATCGCGCGCCAAAAAAATGGAGATGACGGAGCCGATCATCCGGCGCCGGTTGCGCGGGACGTGATGTCGACCTCCGTCGAGGGGATGCCTGTGTCCACGTCGGTGACAGACGCGGCTCGTGAGATGCGATCGCGACGGCTGCCGTACGTGGCCCTCATCGACGATGAGGGGCAGTTCGTGGGATTGGTGACCCTGCGGCGCGTCCTGTTCGATGTCATGGATGAGCTCGGTATGAAGGTGGACAACCTCGAGCGCGAGCTCATGGCGGATGGTCCCGGCGGATAGCGGACCTCGGTGACCGGCCACCCACCCTGACGGTTACGGCTGGATGGAGATCAGCTCCGGCGCCATGCACGCCAGGGAGTGCAGACTGCGTCGCTGCCACTGGGCCTTTGGATTGGTGCGAAAGACGATGCGATACCTCTGGTCGGCGAGCTCCGCGCGGACGGTAAAAATCCAGTTGACCAATCGCTTGAGGCACGACGAGTTCATGAACTCCAATCCCCGCAGATCCACGAACACCGAAGCGGCCGGGCGCTTGGTGGCGCACGCGTGAACACCGGCCAGAAACATCTCGAGNNGCTCCGGCAGCGCGGTCGACGCCGACACGCTCACCTCGTCTTCTTCGATCGACAACGACAGGAGCATGTCGGCCTCCGCTCGGATCCGCGCCAACCCCAGTCCGCTCTGGTCGCGCCCTACCGTCTGGCGCATGAGCGAAAGATAGTGGGCCATCCCATCCGAGCCGTCCCCGGCATCGCGCAGAGCGTGCTTGAGTCGGGCCACGTGAGCGGGGGTCGCGCTGTTCGTGACGGTGATGGTCAGGCGCCGCCCGCGATCCGGTTCAGTCGCTGCGAGGCAGAGCGTCCCGTGCCGGTGTTGGGCGTACAGGGCCACATTTTCGAGCAACTCGTGGACTGTCAGGGCGACCCGCGCCGCCAGATCCGGATCCGCCCCGAACCCTTCGGCCGCCTCGGCCACCAATCCCTCCACGAAGCGGCGAACCCCGGACACCGAACGCGGCGATACGGTCAGCGCGAGCTCCATACACTGCTCCCCTCTCCCACACGTATTCACCTTGGACTCCCTGTTCGCTCCGAAAGAATTTCGACGCGGTCGAGGGTATCAGCACGAGGCGGCGTTTTCCACGGTTGACCGCCTCTTTCCCTGCTCAGACCACGCGGATCGCGAGGATGAGCAAGTCGTCGGTGAGTGGGCATGGTCCGCGGAATCGGTGCAGGGCCTCCAGCACGGCCCCCATCGCGGCCGCCGCGGATTCGCACCCGGACAAGTCGAGGGTCGGCAGGGCAACGGTCTCGAACATCTCGCGGACGTCATTTTGCTGCTCCAGAAGCCCATCCGTCGTCGCCACCACTGTCTCGCCGGATCTCACCTGCAAGGTCAGGGTCCTCCGCCACGTGTTGGCGGCGCCGCCCAGAAGGGGCCCGTCCCCGTGGACGGGTTGGTACCGCCCGTTACGAAAGAGCAGGAGGGGAACATGGCCCGCGTTGGCATAACGGAGCTGTGCTCCGTCCGACGTCAGCTGGATATCGAAGCAGCACGCGGTGCACAGAACCTCATTGCGGGGAAATAGCTTGATGAGACGCCCGTTCAGCGCTTCCAATGTCGCGGAGGGTTCGGAATGCGCGCTCTTGAGACGATCATATTCCGCCTTCAGGACGATGGTGCGCATCGAGGCCTGTACGCCGTGGCCGATCGCGTCCGCGACAAAGAAACGGAATCGCCCCGGAGCAATCTCGCAGGCGTCATAGATGTCGCCGCCGACTTGTTCCATCGGAAAGTAGCCCGCGCACAGGTTCAATCGGGATGACAGCGGCAGCACGGGCAGGATGCTCTCCTGAAAGAGACGGGCCTGAGCGATGTCCTCCTGAATGCGCCTCTCCTTGTGCTGCAGATCGTGGAGGGCCCCTTGCAGATCCTCGTTGGCCTTCTTGAGTTCGATCGTTCGGTCGGCCACCAGAGCTTCAAGAACCTCGGCCTGACCCCGGAGGCTGCGAATCATGGAACCGACGACGCTGGTGAGATGGGCCACCTCCGCGGGATCGCCGCGGCCGCTTTCGGGCAGTCGGCTGTAGTCGCCCCCCTCGACCGCGGCCGCCACATCCGCCAGCGCCCGGACGGGACGCGAGAGCCAGGTCGCGCCGCCCGCCGAAATGATCAGCGCCGCCAGCAACGCGAGCGCGACGACGGCCAGCGTTTCACTCCACACCTGGGTCCGGTGGCTTTGGATGGATGAGAGGGGTCGCATGGCCACCACCCGCCAGCCGAGATCGCCGAGCTCCACCCGCACCACTGTGGCCCGCATCGGCCTGCCATGCTCGTCGGCACCAAAGCGCACCTCGGGCTCGCCGCGCACCACCGCAAAGAGCGGGCGGCCGGAAACGTCGCGGAGGCGTGGCGTCGCGTCGGCCGAGTCGCCGATGAGATGCCCTTCCGCGTCGACCACCACCACCCGACCGTCCGGTAGCCCCGCAGCGACGGCGCGGGCCTTGGCGCTGCTCTGACCGAGATCCACGGGAGAAATGGCGACGGCCAACAGCTTGCCGGATTCGTCCCGCACCGGAGACGCGACATGGATATTCGGGACGCCGGTCAGCCTCCCGAGGATCACCTCCGGCGAAATGACGGTGGCCTTGGTGGCGCGCACCCGCTGAAAATACGGGCGGTCCGCGTAGTTGAGATTGGTCCTCGTCCACTGTCCCGACGCAAAGACATTCCCCAGAGCAACACCGTCCGGGTCCACCACCATTGCGCCGGATTGTTCCGGATGAGTCGCAATATGGTTGCGCATCAAAGTCCGCAGTCGGTCCGGCTCCAGACTGCCGGGAGCGCCAAGCTGCGCCGCCAGCACCTCGACGCTCTTGGCGTGCCCTTCGATTTCGAGGGCAATTTGGTTTCCCAGCAATCTTTCCAGCGCCAAAGCGACCCGGTCTGTCGTTGCAAGGTCCACGTCCGCCCAGTGACCCGCTTGCACGAATCCCAGCATACCCACCGGGACCGATGCGACCACCGCGATCACCGAGAACAGATAGGCGCGCATTCCCAGGCGTTGGCGAGACCGCGTGGCTCCGGTCGGAGGGTTCGGTGGGGCGCCTTTCATGGGTTCTTCGCCGCGCGATTGTACAGCCTACGCCTGATCCGCCCGGTGAAAGTTGCGGCTCGCAACATTCGAGGCGTCGAACCGAAATCATCGGCGACGAAACGGCTCGCGCATTCGGCAAACTCCCAGCGACGAGCGCGCGACCGAATGAGGCCGCGTGCACGATTGTCACAGAGCGTTTGCAGGGCAACAAATTGCCCCTGATAAGGAACCTCTCCCATGTCACGGTCAAAATTCAAATCCGCGCCCGAAGTCGTTCTTGCCTTTCCCCGGTCTCTTTCGCGCTATCAGCCGATTGCTCAGATCGCGCGCGGGGGGATGGCGGAGGTGATCCTGGCCGAGATGAGCGTCGGGCGTGGCTTGGTCCGGTTGGCGGTGCTCAAGAGAATCTGGTCCCAGTTCGCGACCGACCAAGAGTTCGTCGCCATGTTCTTGCGCGAGGCGCGGCTGAGCGCGGGGATGAACCACCCGAACATCGTGCAGACCTTCGAGGTGCTGGGCGACGGGCCCCGTCCGGCTATTTCGATGGAGTATCTGGACGGGCAACCCCTCACCCGGGTTCTCAATCGCCTCGTCGGTTCGCGCTCGATGAGCTGGCCCCTGAAGCTGCGCATCTTGGCCAATGTGCTGGCGGCGCTCGACTACGCCCACGAGCTGACGAACCCGGCGGGCGGGTCGGACGGCGTGGTGCACCGGGACGTCAATCCACAGAATGTATTCGTCACCTACAGCGGCCGGGTGAAGCTCATCGACTTCGGCGTGGCCAAGAGTCTGTCTGGCCCCTACCAGACGCGACCTGGCGCGGTGAAGGGCAAGCTGGCTTACATGGCGCCCGAGCAGTTGCTGGGTCGGCCTGTCGATCGCCGCGCGGATCTGTTCGCGGTCGGGGTCATGCTTTGGGAGATGGCTGCCGAACGCCGGCTCTGGCTCGGGATGAGCGAGGCAACCATCATGCGCCACCTGGGCGCCCGCGTTCCCATTCGGCCTCTTCCGACGACCAATGGGTTGCCACCCGGCTTGGCGCAGATCTGTTCCCGGGCGCTGTCCCTCGAGCCCAGCAGGCGGTACGCGACCGCCGCCGAATTTTCCTCGGACCTCGAGAAGCTGATACCGGGCAGCGATGATTCGCTCGGCCGTCAGCTCGGTAAAGTGGTGTCGCTGGCGTTTGCCGAGGAGCGCGCGGCCCGCGAGGCCCTGATCGCCAGCCACCGCCGTCGCCCGCGCCCGGTCTTGGCGGAAGCGGATCCACAAGCCGAGGATGACGAAGTCGAGGTCATCGCCGTGGCGCGCGCGACTCCGGGAGCGATGTGGACCCTCGACGAAACGGACGAGCCTTCGGACGACGACGGTCATGCGTCCGAGGACGACGAGAACATCACGATGGGGGTGCCCACGGAGCCATCGGGCAGCCTGACTGTTCGGGTGGTGCCGACGCCGAGCTCCCCGATTCGGGACTTCTTGCGCGCCCGCTCGTCACGCCTGGTCTGGGGCGGGGTGGGCTTCGTTGCCGCTCTGTTGCTGGTGGTGGTCGTGTCCGCGACGGTGTCCGGACTACGGGCGGGCTCGACCGGTCTGAACCGGCCACCGGATCTGGCGCCCGCCGGAGCCGACCACGCGATTGCCGCGCAACGCGCCGCCCAGCAGATTGTCATCGCGCCGATGCCCGCTTCGGCTGCGCCGGCGGTCAGTGCCTGGGACGGGACGGGCTCCGTCGGACGTCCTGAGGCGCCCCGCGCGGCGCGCGGGAGCCAACAGAAGAGCCGGCGTCGGGAGGACTTGGATCGCCTATGGAAATGGCTACGCGAGCAGCCAATGCCTCCGGAGCTCAGGCCGCCGGGGTCCGCGGGTAGCGCCCAAGGAGACGACGACGTCCTGGCGCCATCGATCGA
>PMNO01000105.1 GCA_003161835.1 Myxococcales bacterium
AATCGGTCGGCCCTGCGTGGGCTGCGAGGGAAGGTCCATTTCGATCTGGATCTCGGGCGGACTCGACGTTGATTCTGATCGATACGTCAGCCTGGATCGATTTTTTCAGGGGCAACGGACCCCTCGCGGACGATGTCGATCGGGCGCTGGAGCAGGGAGAGGCTGCACTCTGTGGGCCCGTGCAAACCGAATTGCTCCGCGGTCTGCGATCAAAGGGAGATCGCGCGCGGGTTTTGCTTCATCTCGGAGGCTGCCACCTTCTGGCCCAGCCCCCGGATCTCTGGAGCGAAGCCGGAACTCTCGGTCTTGCTCTACGGCCAAAGGGGTTGACGGTCAAAACATTGGATCTCCTGATCGCTTGCTATGCGCTCGCTCATCGCGTCCCTCTGCTGACCGCGGACTCCGATTTCAGACTCATTCGCGCGACGGGTGTCCCGTTGTTGTTGGCTTGAATCGAGTCGAGTGGAACCCGTGAAGGTCTATAGCGGCACCCCATTGGTTCCCGAGGTTGTCCCGGCGACGATTATCGCCCTCGATCACGAGGGCAACGGCACCGGAATAATCGAGGCGGCGACACACCTGACCTCCAGCACCGAAGCTGCCCGGTCCATCCGCGTCCCTTTCACCGTGCCCGGCGAGCGTGTGCGGGCGCGGATCTGGCGACGTGGCGCGGACGGAGCCGTGGCGGATCTGGTCGAAGTGTTGACCCCAGCGCAGGAGCGAGTGGCTGCCCCCTGTCCCCTCTTCGGCGCGTGCGGCGGCTGCCAGTTGCAGCACCTGGCCTACGGGCGTCAACTCGATTGGAAGACCGCCGTGGTCCGGGACCTCGCGGCCGCGCTCGGCCTCGGGGATCGTGTCGCGCCGTGCATTGGCTCTCCGCGTCAGCTCGGATATCGATCCAAGATCACGCCGCACCACGATCGGCCCCGCGCGGACGCATCGTTGGCGATCGGATTCTTGAAGGTGGGTCGCAAGCACGAGGTCATCGACGTCGTACGCTGTCCCCTCGCCACCGACGGGATCAACGCGCGCCTGCCGGCCCTCCGGGAGGCGATCGTCGCCGCCGCGCCCCGCAGCCGTCTGGGCGCCTCGTTCCTGATTCGGGAGGCGGCCTCCGGCGTGACCACCGACCCGGACGCCCGGGTCACCGAGCGCATCGCCGGGCTGGAGCTGGAATTCTTCGCCCGCGAATTCTTCCAGAACAACCCGTTTCTGCTCCCCGCGCTGGTCCAGTTCGTCGTCGGCGCCGCGACCAGCGGCGGCGCGCCTTGGTTGGTGGATGCCTATACCGGAAGCGGGCTATTCGCCCTGGCGGCCGCCGCGCGCTTCACAAATGTGTTCGGTGTGGAGGTCAGCCCCAGCGCGGTGCGGGCCGCCCGCGAGAACGCCGCCCGGAACGGCATCACCAACGCGCGCTTCGTGGCCGCCGACGCCGCGCGCATCTTCGGCGAGATCGATTGCCCCGGCGCCGAGGCCGCGGTGATCGTCGATCCCCCGCGGAAAGGCTGTGGTGACGCCTTCTTGTCCCAGCTCGTCGCCTTTGGCCCCGCCACGATCGTCTATGTCTCGTGCAACCCGGAAACCCTCATGCGCGACATCGCCGTCCTCATGAGCGCGAGCTACGAGACGCGTACCCTGCAACCGTTCGACATGTTCCCTCAGACCCGACACGTGGAATGCGTGGCGGTGCTGCGGCGGCGGCAACCTCTGCCCGATCCCAGCGCCCAGTAGTCTGTGGCAGCCGCGCGGGCGCGGCGCGGCTCGCCTCTCAAGACAGCAGGCGCGTCAGGAAATCCGGGTGAATCCTCCACTGGAGGAAGCCCGCCAGCCCAAAAAATATCCCCACCCCGGCCAGAAACGCCGCAAACCCCAGGAGCGCCTTCTTGCGCGTGAGCGCCGTGATCCCGAACAACGCTATCGCCACCGACATGAGGGCCTCCGCCAGATCGAACTGATCGTCGTGCACGTTCAGGCGATCGTAGTCTCGCTGCAGGTCCTCCGCCTTCGCCTTGATTTGCAGTTTCTCCTCCTCGAATTTCTTCACGGAGGCCGCGTATTCGGCGATCTTCTTGTCGAGCCGCGCGCGCCCGTCGGCCGGCAGATCCGGGCGCAATTCGCGCTCCAGGCTCATCTGATCGAGCACCGCCTCCGCCAGATTTTGCTTGGTGCCCTTGGCCTGGTAGTACGACCACTGGTCCACGGCGCCGGCTTGGTCCTGCTCCATGGCCTGAACGACGTTGCCGTCCTTCACGTTGCACAGCGCGGTGAACGTCGCGGTCACCGCCACCGCCAAGGCGATCACCGAATTGAGCCGACCCTCAACGGGATGCTCGATGGTCTCGCTGACGACGTCCGCGATCTCGCTCATGACTCAAGCCGCCCCGCCCGCCGGCCCCGCCCCTACGCGGACGCGGCCCCGGGCTCGGGCTGTTCCTCGTCGGCGCTGTAGTCGCACTCGGGCTTGATGCACCGAATTCGATTTCCCGCCTTGCTGACCTTCTTGACCAAGAAGGGTGCCGCGCACTTTGGGCAGACCTGAGCGATGGGCCGGTCCCAGGACACGAAATCGCATTTGGTCCGCGAATAGTTCGAGCAGCCGAAGAACACCTTGCCGCGCTTGGATCTCTTCTCGGTCAAATAGCCGCCGCAGTCGGGCTTGGGGCAGGCCACCCCCAGCGAGAGCGGGCTCGTGGTCTTGCATTCTGGATATCGGGAACACGCCTGGAACTCCCCGAAGCGTCCGCGTCGGATCACCATGGGCGAACCGCAAACAGGACACAGCTGGTCGGTCGGTCGCGTGCTCGGGACGATCTCCAGGGTCCCGTCGGCCCGGGTCGTGTACTCCTTGGTGTTCCGGCATTCGGGATACCCGGAGCACGCCAGAAAGTGGCCGTTGCGGCCCCACTTGATCACCATNNTTGAAGGGCTCGTAGAACCGGTGCAGGAGCTTGACCCAGTCGGCGTTGCCTTCCTCGACCTGATCCAGTTGCTCCTCCATGAGCGCCGTGAAATCGGTGCTGACGATCTCCGGGAAGCTCTTCACCAGCAAGCTGTTGACCATCACGCCCAGTTCGGTGGGGTGCAGGCGACCTTCCTTCTTCTCGGCGTACCCCCGATCTTGAATNNGGCGGCTGCGTGAAATGTTGCTCCGGACGCGTCTCCAGGAGCTTGAGAATCTCGCCCTCCCGGACTTCGGGCAGGGCGCCCGTTCCCTCGTCCTCGTTCACGGCGCCGTCTTCCACGGTCTCGGCGTAGACCTCGAGGAAGCCCGCGAACTTCATGACCTGGCCCGTCGCGCGCAGGCCCACCCGGCCGGCCTCAATCTCGATGCTGGTCTGGTCGAAGACAGCCGCCACCATCTGGCAGGCCACGAACCGGTTCCAGATCAGCGTGTACAGCTTGAGCAGATCCTCGTTCTCGCGCTCGTCGCGTCCGCCCCCTTTTCCCGTCGCCCACAGCCGGCGCACGGTTTCGGGGTCGTACTTCATCGAAGTCGGACGAATCGCCTCGTGGGCGTCCTGCGCCTGCTTCTTGGTCTTGTAAACCAGCGCCTGCGCCGGCAACGACGTGGCCCCGAACTTCTCGGCGATGTAAGCGCGCACTTCCCCCAGGGCGTCGTCGGAGATGCGGGTGGAATCCGTGCGCATGTACGTGATGAGACCGATCGGGCCTTCGTCGCCCATCTCGACGCCCTCATACAACCGCTGGCACAATCCCATCGTGCGTTTGGGTGAATAGCGGAGCTTGCTGGACGCCTCCTGCTGCAGCTTCGAGGTGATGAACGGCGGCGGCGCGTTCTTGCGGCGCTCCTTGCGATCGACCCCGGCCACGCGCGGCGGCGCGGCCTGCAACGCCTCGACCACCACGCGCGCCTCGCCCTCGTGGTGCAAATCGACCTTGGTCCCGTCCAGCTTCACCACCTTGGCGACGAACGGGGGCGGGTTGCCGCCTTCCACCGTGGTCTCCACGGTCCAGTACTCGACCGGAAGAAAGGCCTTGATTTCGGCCTCGCGCTCGACGACCAGGCGCACGGCCACCGACTGCACCCGGCCAGCCGACAACCCGCGCTTGACCTTGGTCCACAACACCGGGCTGATCTGATATCCGACCAACCGGTCCAGGATCCGCCGCGCCTGTTGCGCCTCGAATTTGTGCACGTCCAACGCCATCGGATGACCGATGGATTCAGTGATGGCCTTCTTCGTGATCTCGTTGAACAGGACCCGGAAGATGTTGGCATTCGAGGGGCGCACCTCCTCGGCCAGGTGCCAGGCTATTGCTTCTCCCTCCCGATCGGGGTCGGGCGCCAACAACACCCGCGACGCCACCCGCGCGGCGGCCGTGATTTCGTCCAGGACCTTTTTCTTGCCGTCGATGACCACGTACTCGGGCGTGAAATCGTGCTCGATGTCGATCCCCATCTTCTTCTTGGGGAGATCCTTGACGTGCCCGACCGACGCCTTGACCACGTAACCGGCGCCCAGGTACTTCTTGATGGTCTTCGCCTTGGCCGGCGATTCGACGATCACCAAGGTGCCACCCGAGCCGCGGGGGGCGCGCTTCGTTTTTTCGCTCGCATCGCTGTCGCCCGCGTCGTCCGCGTCAACGTCCAAGTCCGTGGGCTCGCCCACGTCGTTGGCCGCGGCGGCCCGCTTGATCTTCCCCGGTGCCTTGGCGATTGGCTTGGCCGCACCTGCTTTGGCTTTGGGCTGGACCTTGCCTTTGGAAACCGAGGTCGGCGTCACCGGAGCCAAGGCTTTGACCGCCTTTTTTGCGGCCGTTTTCAACGCCGTTTTCGCCGTTTTCTTGGCGGTAGCCTCAGCGACGCCCGGCTGCTCGTCCGGTGGCGCCAGAGGACCACTCATTTCCTTTTCCTTCACGGCGGTCTTCTTAGTGGCCACGCGATGCCTCGAATCTGGATTTTACCGCCTCGAATTTCGCGCCGGCCGTCCGAAGGACCAGTCCGCGCAGCTCCGCCTCCGAGAGTACTCCAAGCGTCTGGGGTAGGGACATCCCCATCCGCAGCGCGATCGCCTCCGCCCCCGCCGGCCCGTCCTGCAGTGCCTGCACGAGGGCCTGGAATGCGGCTGGGACCGTCCGGGGCGCGGCAGGTGGCCGGCCGGCGAGCGCGTTCATGATGTCACGGGCCGTTTCGACAGCCAGCGCGCCTCCCGCCGCCAGCAGCGCGTCCGTCCCGGCGCTACCCGGAATCGCCAGCAGCGGCCGCCCCAGTGTGCGCGCCAGCCGCGCCGTGATCAGCGCACCCGAGCCGCCGCGCGCTTCGCCCACCACCACCACCCGCGCCAGGGCGGCGACCAGACGATTGCGGGCCGGAAACTGGCCAGGCCGTGGCGGCGTGCCCGGACCGTATTCGGAGAGCAGACCGCCGCCGCCCGCGCTGATCTCATCGAACAGACGGGCATGTCGGTCGGGGTACACGATGTCGATGCCGCATCCGAGCACCGCGAACGTCGCTCCCCGCGCGGCCAGCGCGCCCCTGTGCGCGGCGGCGTCAATGCCCAGCGCGCCGCCTGAAATCACGCCCCAACCGGCTGCGGCCAGAGCGGCGGCCAGATCGAAGGTCCGCGCGGCCGCCCGCCGAGACGCCGCCCGCGATCCCACCATCGCGACCAGNNGCGCGGATCCGTGGCCGAGATGAACGTCGAACGCATCTGAACATCAGTTGGCATATCCAACATTGTCGAGGTTCCGATGGTCGAGTTGTGGCGCAAGTGACCCAACATATGAGCCGGTGGAGATAACCCCCTACGCCCCCGGGGTCAAGCAAGGGCCCAGGAAATGACGTAAATTCAGGTACTTACAGATTGCCCCGGGCGGCCGCCCGGCGTTTGCAAGTTCTGCCCTCCCCGATTGTCGGCCAGTTCAGCGGCAATAGGGCAGCACCCTCGGCTTGCTTTCCAGCCCGCGCCGAGAGCCGTGGCTGGTCCGACGAAAGACCGTTCCTGTTACTGCCGTCCTGTCCATCCTGCCTGAGCCAATCAAATGCGTGGACTTCCGCGC
>PMNO01000101.1 GCA_003161835.1 Myxococcales bacterium
TTGGCGGCCGGTACCACCACGTATTCGGCCATGGCTCCCTGTGTGTGTTCACCCAGCATCCGAAAGGACGCGCACAGATTGTCGTGCCCGTCCAGACAATCGCGGCAGTGACCGCAAGAGAGGCCCGGGTTCACGCTCACCCGCAGGCCGAGCGGGATGCCGTGCACGCCCGCTCCGAGCGCGCTGACGCGTCCGCAGACATCGCCGCCGGGAATGTGGGGCAAATCTATCTTCATGGCGGGCAGCCCCCGCCGCATCCAGAGGTCGATGTGGTTCAGCGCCACGGCGCTCACTCGTAGCTGGATCTCGCCGGGGCCGGCCAGCGGGGTGGGGACGTCAGCCAGCTCCATCACCTCGGGGCCGCCGTGTCGTCGAAAAAGTGCCGCGCGCATCGAACCTCCTGTAGTGCCTGGGCGCCGGTTGGGCGGCTTCGCCACCATGAGGGGTTGCCCCCACTCATGGAAAGGCTACCGCAGTCGCCCTTCGAAAAACCATCACCGCTCTCGAAACAGCGTCAACACCCGCGGCGAAGCCTGCCCTAGGCTCCGCCCTTGCAGCCTCCTTCATCGGAGGTTTGCGCTCACGAGGCCGGGCGGCCGACAGGGGCGGCCAGCGCGCTCGCTCCCGCCTCGGCGCGCCGCCGCGCCGCTTCGACGACGGCGGTCACCGCCGCCAAGAAACCGTCGATGGTCGTGTCGGGCAGCTCCCCCATGTTCGCGATCTGAACGTGCCGCGCAGCCAAATCGGCCTTGCACTTGTAGATGACGAAGCCCCGCTCCTTCAAGCGATCGTAGAGCTCCGACACGCCCAGAAATGCCGGGAGGCGCAGGGTGGAGATGGTGTGAGATTCCCGTCCGGTGTTGGTGAACGACACGAAGCCCAGATCGGCGAATACCCGCCGGATGCGCAGGCTGCGCTTGCGGTAGATCTCGCGTCGCCCAGGGACGCCACCCTGCTCGCGCAACTCGTCCAGCGCGGCTTCGAGGGCGAAGAACGCCGATACCGCGGGGGTGAACGGGGTCTGCCACAGTTCGCGCTGATATCGCCGGTAGCGCAGTGGATCCAGATAGTAGAGCCGCGGCGGCGCGTTCTCCATGCGTTGCCACATTTCGGGCGCCACGCACAAGAACGAGACGCCCGAAACCGAGTGCAGGCATTTGTTCGCCGACGAAAAACAGATACCGACCCCGTCGCGCAGCATGTCGACTTCCTCGGCGCCCAAGGCCGACACCGCATCGACGACCAGCGCGATGCCTCGCCTGCGGCACAGTTGCCCGACGGCGCCGACGGGATTCAATAGGCCGACCGAGGTTTCATGTTGGATCATCGCCACCGCCGCGATGGTGGGATCGGCGTCCAGGGCCGCCCTGACCTCGTCGACGCGGGGTAGCTCGCCCCACCCGGAACGGACGACGACGGTGGGGATTCGGTGCAGCTCCGCGATCTCGGCGAGCCTCTCACCGAAAGCGCCGTTGCTGATCACCAGCAGCTTTTGCCCCGGCGACGCGATCGACGCGATCGCCATTTCCATCGCCGCGGTTCCGGAGCCGGTCAACAGCAAGACTTCGTGCGCCGGGGAGGCACCGAACAGGGGGCGCAGCTTGTCCTGAAGGCGGCGTACCACGCCCGAATAGTCCTCGTCGCGGTGACAGACGTCATGGTGAACCAGCGCCGCCTTCACGCGCGCCGAAGTCATCACGGGGCCCGGATTCAAAAGCACATAGCCCGGCTCGTCCTTTTCGGCCAGCAGGCGTTCCACCAGCGCGAGGGTGTCCTCCGCCGCCGACGGGGGCGAGGCGTTGACGACGGGACGGCTCAGATCATCGCCGTAAACCCGCAACAACCATTCGGCGTGAAGCCGCATCTCGGGAGCATCGACGTCCTGCCACAATTGCCTCCCCACATCGCGGGCCTCGACCATTCCCGCGTCGGCGGCGGCCTGGACTCCGGCGGTGAGCGACGGTTCAGGCAGCTTGTCCAAGGCCGCCAGCAACGCGGGCGACATGACGAAGAGCCCCGTGCTGACGGCGTCGGCGTCGAGCAGTTCCTTGCCAATCGCCACCACATCCCTTCCACGCAGTCTCACCTTGGTGGCGTCGTCGATGTCGAACACCCGCGCCAGATCGCGGTCAACGCACAAGATGGTCCGATCGCCTCCCGCGGACGACCGGGCCAGCTCCCCCACCAGGGCGGGTGCCGCGATTTGATCGGCCATGACCAGGAGTGTTCGCTCGGTGACGAAATCGCGCGCCACCTGGACGGACAGTCCGTTCGGTCTGTCCCATCGCGGATTCTCGAAGAAGGTCAAGGTGATTCCCAGACGAGCGGGAAGCTCACTTTGCTCCAGCAGAAAGCGCTGCAGATCGTCGCCGCGCCACCCGATAACGACGGCGACCTGGCGCACTCCCGCGCCCGCAAGGACGCTCAGCGTGCGCTCGATCAGGGAACACCGACCCACGCGAACCAGACAATTGGGGCCCACCTGATCGCCGATGCGCACGCCCTTTCCGGCGGCGAGGATGACAGCGCGGGTGATCACGTGGCGCGCGACGCGACCGCCAGCTGCGGAGCCACTTGTATTTCACCGCGGAAGGTCAGCTGGTACACCGAGTTCTCGGTCTCGACATACAACCTGTCGTCATCGAAGGCGCTGAGCACGCGTTTCACGGGCGTTGTGACCATGCGATGCCCATTGGGATCGCGAAAAATCACCATCCCGCGCCCGACGCTCGGGTAGCTAATCAGGTAGCCGGCATAAACACGCCCCACCCCCAAGGAGCCGTGTTCACGACCATGGTCGCGGATCTTTCGCGCGGTCACACTGACCAAGAAGGTTGCCCCTTTCGTTTTCAGCTTAGCATCTATTGCCAGCCGAGGCGACGTGACCAGGTTCTGATTCGTCTGCGCGGACGCCCTAGGGTGCAGTGGGGGGGGACGAGGCCCGGGTGAGACCTTCCCGATCTTCGTCGCGCTGCACAAAGCTCCTGATGGCCGCCACAAGCGCTCGCGCGATCGGCTCCCGCCCCTCGACGCTCGCCAGGCGCATGCCCTCCTCGGGATGATCAAGGAATCCAACCTCGACCAGGGCGGAGGCGGTGCCGGTCCCGCGCAAGACGTCCAAGGCCGCTCCGGCCTGTTTGATGCCCCGGCGGGCGGCGGGGCCGAGCGCTTGCGTCAACGCGTCGTTGATCACGCGGCCGAGCAGGATCGATTTCTCGGCCGCCGCGCGCACCTCGTGCGCGGCCCAAACGGCGGCGGCGTCGTCGTCGCTCCCCAGCGCAGCGAGGGTCGCATCATCCTCGACTTCGCGGGGACCGAGCACGAACACCTCAAAGCCGTGCTGAGAGCCTGGCCGCACCCCTGCCGGAACGGCGTTCGTGTGCAGACTGATGAACAAGCGGGCGCCGCTGTCCTGGGCGCAGCGCGCCCGGGCGCGGATCGGCACCATGACGTCGGATTCACGGCACAGAACGACAGAGATTTCAGGCCCCTGGGATTCTCCGAGCAGGACGCGGATGCGATCGGCGAGCGCCAGTGTCACCTTCTTCTCGAAAACCCCGCGCCCTGATCCGGAGGCCCCCAGGTTCGTACCGCCGTGTCCCGGATCGAGCGCCACCACGGTGGGCAGCGCGCGGCCCGAGAGTCCGACGCCTGCGACGGCCAAAGGTGCGACGATCGATGGCTCCCCGGTCACCAATGGGACGGGCGCAGCCGTCGCGTGGACCCCGCGTCCTGGAGCGAGGACCACGAGCGACGCTGCCAAGACGAGGTGGCGTGCAGAGGGCCAGGGCGAGGAGACGAAGGCGTCGAGCGCGCTTCCCTGACGCCTGTGCGAGAGGTTTTTCAAGAGGGAAGCGCCCCGCGACACGTTCACCCGCGTACGATATCACCGCCCATCCGCCGTCGCGCCTTTTCAGGCATACTCGACCGCCGACCCATGCCCAACCGACCGCCCCGCGGGAATCTGACGGCGACCCTGGTGGTTGTTGCTCTTCTCGAACTCATCGTCGGCAGACTGCTCGGGCGCCTGTTCCTGTCACCAGGATGCCGTGCCGGGCTCGGGTGCCTCTTGTTGCGCGGAGGTCCGTACCTGTTGCATCTCACCGGTGTATTGACCCTGATGGTGGCCGCCGGAGGAATGGCCGGGCACCTGAAGCGCGGAGAATTGTTTCCGCGCGGGATGCGGCTCACGATTGCCGCGCTTTCCCTGATCTTCTTGCTTCTCGTGGCGGTTTCGCTGTTTTTCGGACGACTTCCGGAACGCTACCAGATCCACCTGGAAACCAGCTTCGGCTTTGTCGTGGCGCTGCTGTTGCTATCCTTCCTCGGCTCCGAGGGGGTGTCGGCGCGGGCGCGGGCTGGCTTTGCCCTGTTCGCGCTGCCCGTTCTTTTGCACGTCGCGGCCTTGGTTGCGGCGCGCGGGGATTGGTTGACTCATGCCGCCGTCACGCCGGAACGCCTGGTAGCGGTTGGTGAGTTCGTCCTCTTGTTCGCGGCCGTCACGTCGCCCCTGTTGTTGCCGCCGGCGGCGACCCCGGCCACGCGGGTGGGCGCGGGACTCGCTCTGGCAGCCGGAGTCACGGCGTTCTTCTTCGTCGCGTTTCTGGGGCGCACGGACCTCGTGCAAACCGTGGCGCTCTACGGCGTGCAGCTGGAGCTTCCGCGCGCGCTGTCTTTTTTGGGCGGCTTTTACGTGCTCGCCCTGTTCGGCTTCCTGACCGCCGTCACGGTCCTGTTGTTGTCTCCGGGGCCCACCCGACTCACAGGGCTGGGCGTGTGCCTGATGGGCATCGCCGGCTATCAGACGTCTTCGCCGGTGTCGCTGGGGTTGTCCCTGTGCGGCCTCCTGTCGCTGGCGACCGGGTTGAAGCGCGCGGCCCTCACGGTGCCGGGGACGGCCCAGGCGCCGCTGGCCATCGCTGCCTGGAAATCGCTGCTGGGCGCGGTGGCGCGCGCGATCTCGGACGCTCCGACGATTGGGGAGGAGGCCCTGGCGGTCGAGGTGACTTCCGCGGGGCACTCCCTGGGCGCGGGGGACTCCGACACTGGCAGCGTGCGGACTCAACGCCGCGGTCGCGCAGTCGTGCTCACCCTGCGCCGTTTTCAATCTATCGTGCGCGAGATCGATGCCACCGTTGGCACGCCGGGGGATAGCCTGGCGGACGCGACCATCGAGTCTCACGAGGCGTGGCTGGGCCGCCCCGAGGAAAACCGGGTCTCGTTGCCGCGGGTCAAGACCGGGGATTCGGCCTTCGATCGAAAACTGAGTGTGCACGGGCGCGCCCCCATACAAGAGCCGGAGCTGCGGCGACGCATCCTCTCATTGTCGGAGGGAACGATCACGTTGTGGGCCGGCCGCGCCGCACGATTCGTGGCGCCCGGAAATCCAACCGAGCCCCTGCGTCGATTCACGCTGCCCACGGGGCCGACTGCGACGCGGTTGCTGGTTGGTCTGGTGGACACGCTGATTGATTTGATCGAGGCCAGCGAGCGAGGTGCTCCCCCGGACGTCGCGTAG
>PMNO01000127.1 GCA_003161835.1 Myxococcales bacterium
CACCGGCGGATGGCGGAGTGGCAGCGCCGCCGGAGCCACCGGACACGAACTCACCCAGCAGTGCCGGTCCCGGCGTGGGCCACGGCGGCCTCGACATCGCCGCCAACGCCGGATTCGCCGGAACTCTCTTCTACAATCACCGGCACGTGGCCGGCGAGCCGTCCGTGAGCGGGATGATCCTCGTCGCACCGACCGGAACTCACGGGAGCGGCGTGCCCCCCGACGACACGGTGGTGACGATCAATGGCGTTCCACTCGTTCACGCGAACCTCGCCGCTTCCGCCAGGTACTTCATCGTCGATCCGGCCGGCCAGCAACCTGTGCTCGGATCCGACGGCTTTCTGCACGTCTCGGCCGCGTCGGCGTCCACCGACGCGTCGCGTGACCTGAACCTGGCTTGTCCTTTCGCGCTCGCTGCGACGCTGACGCCTCGACCAGGCGCGCTGCCGGAAGGTACGGGCCAGATCCAGCTCGCGTGGCCCGCGGGGTCGCTGCCGGTTCAGGCCAGGGACTACTCGGCGTTCGGGCTCATGGCGCCCTCCGTGACGCTGCGGGGATTCGAGCTCGCAACCCAGGTGCTCTCGTTCATCTCCAACTCTCAGCCCGTGGCCCCCGACGCCACCGGAGCCATCGTTCCCCTTCGCGCAACGACCGCGTCGGGCTACGCAGTCGACGTTTCTTTTCCGGGGATCTTTTTTGTCGACGGTGAGACCGCGGGCGTGTGTGGCCGCATTCAGCCGTTCGTGTACAGCAAGTAGTCTGACTCGCGAGGTCTCCGGTGCACACCCGATCTTTGTCGACGGTGACACCGGTATTTGAATCCGCGCGACAAATTCGGGAAGTATCTCCACCGCGCCCGTTTCTCAATGTGGGCGTCGCTCCGCCAACTTCAAATCGTCGCGGCCCGAGCGATGGGTCGCGACCGCTACGGGAGGATCGTACGATGAGACATTCGCATGGCTACGGCGGGAGGTTGTTTCGAGGAGTACCAGGGAGGGCCGCGCGGGGCCACGCCAGCTGGGCTGCCGGCGTGCTGATCGCACTTGGGTGCACCAGCACCGCCTGCGACGGCGGAGAGCGCGCCGACCAGCCTTCCGAGCCGCTCTCGGTGGTCCGCGGCGCCAGCTCGGGCAGCGGATCGAACGCAGGGCTCGCGCCGCTTTCGAGCGTCGCCGTTCCCCAGCCGGTCGGCGGCGACATCGTCGACGCAGCGGCCGCGGTCCGCCTGGGAAAGGCCCTGTTCTGGGACGCGCAGACCGGTGGTGACGGGCAGGTGGCATGCGCGAGCTGTCACTTCCACGGTGGCGCGGATTCGCGCCTGCTCAACGTGCTGAACCCCGGCCCCGACGGGATCTTCGCGTCGGGCGGCGTGACCGCCGCGGGCCAGATCTTCACGCCTAGCGCCATCACGAACGACGATCGGGTGGGCTCGCAGGGCGTGGTCGGGACAGTGTTCGTTGGCGTCGACCCTGATCCGGCGATGGCGGCGGATGTCTGCACGCCGGACGTCAGCGCGCCGTTCTCCGCCGAGCGGCGTGTCACCGGCCGGAACGCGCCGCCGATCGTGGGCGCCGTGTTCAATCGCGATAACTTCTGGGACGGGCGGGCGAACCACGCCTTCAACGGCCTCGATCCGTTCGGCAACACCCCCAACGGGGGCGGCAGCCTGTCGATTGCCAACGGCAGCTTGGCTTCCCAGGCCGTCGGCCCGCCCAACAACCCGACCGAAATGTCCTGCGCGGGCCGCGCCTTCAACGGTCCGGGCAGCTTGGCAGCAAAGCTGCTGGCGCGACCGCCGCTGGCGCACCAGCTGGTCAGCCCGGGCGACGGAGTCCTGGGCGGGCTCTCCGCAGCTCCTGACAACGGTCTGACCGTCACTTATCAGGACCTGATCGCCGCAGCCTTTCCGGCTGACCTGGCAGCGGACGCGCAAGCTCAGTTCTCCCGGATCTGGGGCCAGGCCATCCAGGCCTACGAGGCGACGCTCGTCCCGGACCAGACTCCCCTCGATCGATATCTCGGCGGCAACGCGACGGCGCTCACCGCATCGCAGAAGCGCGGCCTCGATCTGTTCACCGGCAAAGGCGGCTGCGCGCGCTGCCACGCGGGGCCCGAGCTGACCGACGCGTCGGTCGGCTTCTCGCTCGCCAACGGCCTCCTCAACGAGGACGGCGGCGATCAGGGCTTTCACAACCTGGGCGTGCGTCCCACGGCGGAGGATCTGGGTCGGGCCGGCTGTCCGTCGGCACCATGCGACAGCTCGGGCCCGGGCCACTTTCCCAACTCGGTCAGCGGGTCGGCCAAGGACCGAGGCGCCTTCAAGACCGCGGCGCTGCGAAACGTGAAGCTCACCGCGCCCTACTTCCACAACGGTGGCAAGGCGACCATCGAACAGGTCGTGGCCTTTTACAATCAAGGTGGCAACTTCTCCAATCCCGAGAAGGCACGGCGAATCAAACCACTGTCGTTCAGCGCCAGCGATCAGACCGCGTTGGTCGACTTCCTTCGCAACGGCCTCACAGATTGCCGCGTCGAGAATCAGCAGGCGCCGTTCGACCACCCGGCGTTGAGCCTGCCGAATGGCGATGCGCTACCGGCGCTGGGCGCCGATGGCACCGCCCCGTGCCCGTGAACGAACACGCGGCGAAATGGCTCGGCTGATGGTCGGGTACGCAACGATCTTGAAGCCCTGCACCACGTGAACCTTCGTCCCCCCGGCCGCCGACGTAACCTCGCGGCCGGGTTCGATGCACGCGAAACGTCGAGGCAGGCGTCATGCCTGGGCCGGGCTTTGAGCGCGAGGTGTGGCGCGCGGCGGCGCGGCCTTTTGCCGGACACGTTGGCCGAATGCAACGCTATTTAGGGTTCCCCATAGTTCACGGCCGTTGCGCGCAAATGGCAGTGTTCGAGCGTGACAAACGCCGCGGGTGGACGAGCGGCGCAACGAAGCGGCGGTGACAGCCGGCCCGAGATGCGGACCGGCAAGAAAGGAACCAAGATGAAACTTCTCGAGATGTCGGGGTGGAAGCAGCGGTGATCGCGCGCTCCGTCGGGAGCCCGCCAACAACGATTTCTCCGACTCTATCGAGCAAACAAGAGCAACGACAACGACTGGGAGCTGAAGATGAAGTGCCGCGGCAGGGTTGTACGCTCGAGGTATGTCCAGATCTCGCTGGCCAGCGCGATTGCGGTCGTCATTTGCGTGACGGCGATGATGGGCTGCTCCGCGCGATCGTCGTCGCAGTCAGCGTGGGAAAGTGGGCGCCGGGCGGCGGTGGTGGCGGCTCGTCCCGGTATCAGCGAGGTCGGTCCCCTGCAACCCGGCACTGGATTTCCGCTCTGGTACCGCGATTCGAACGGGCTTGCGCTGGTGCATTGCATTCCGAACGATCCCTTGTGCGGCGCGCCCCCCGCCGGGTTTGACCCGACCCTGCCGGTGCGCTTTCCCTCCAACTTTCCCGCCGAAGGGTTCTACTGGTCGGGCACCGCCAGCGCCGCGCTGGACACCACCGCGCGCGTCGATCTGACGATGGCGCTCGAAGCGGCGTTTCCCACCGGCATCCCGCAAGCGGGGCAGCGGGTCACGTTCGGCCGCTTGCGCATCCGCGGCTTCAACCTGCCCCCGGGGACCTATCGCGTGACCCACCCCTACGGCGTCGACACCTTCGTGGTCGACGCGGTGGCCGCGCGCAACATCAACTTCACCAGTGACATCCTGCCCGTGCCCGAGGTCTTCGACGGGGTCCTGAGCAGCCGCATCGGCCCATTCCTGACCTGGGACACCGGCGCGCCGGGCGGCTACGTCGGCGATCCGGCGGTGGCCCACGCGGTGACGGGGAGCCCGGTGGGGACGAACTTCCTCGAAGTCGCCGTCGCGAACCCCGAGACCGGTGACTTCGCGCGCGTCGCATTCACCGACCAGTTCACCCTGCTCGGCAAGATCAGCACCTTCNNCAGCGATCCGACCGCCGCCAGCCCGACCTACAGCGAGCCGTTCACCATCGACACCACCACGACGCTGAGCTACTTCGCGCTCGACAGCAATACCCAGGCGCAGTCACCGATCCGACGCGGCGTCTACACGATCGATCCCGCGCTGCTCACGGTGTTTGCGACCCCGGCGGGCGGGGTTTACGGCAGCGTCCAGGCAGTCACGCTGGCCGCCAATGACGAGACCGCATCGATCTATTACACGTTCGACGGCAGCGATCCTTCGCCGGCGACGGGTACGCTCTACGGCGGGGANNAACGGCGACTTCCTGCTGAAGTTCTTCGCCGTCGCCGCCTCGGGCTCTCCGATCACGCCCGTGCAAGTCGAACGTTACTCGATACGCGCGCCGATCTTGACCGTGGGCCCGACCGATCCCGCAAACGGCTTTCCTGCCTACTACCAGGACGCGACGGGCCTGGCCCTGCCACCGTGCTGGAGCACCGCGACGACCGCCGCGGGCGCGCCGCTGTGCGTCCTTCCGCCCGCGTCGGCGACATTCGATCCGACGCAGCCGATCGTCTTCCCGACCAACTTCCCCAACGAGTCGTTCTACTTCTCGGCCAGCGCGTCGCTGCCCATCCCGCCGAGCGCGACAGCGCCAGGCGGGGCATTGAAGGTGGCGCTGGCGCTGGAGGCGGCGTTCGCGGGCACCGCCCAGGTCCAGCCAGGCCAGCAGATCACGTTTGGGCGCGTGCGCATCCGCGCCGGCGGGCTCGAGGTCGGGCGCCGCTACCGCGTGACCCACCCTTACGGCATGGACGTCTTCGACGTCGTCGACAGCGGGCAGAAGTCTATCAACTTCACCGAGGACGTGCTGCCCGTCCCGGGATCGTTCACGGGCACGCAGGGCAGCCGCATCGGGCCGTTCCTCAGCTGGGATCCCAATCGCTTCGCGACGCCCGGCGTGCCCGACGCGCCGCCGCCTGGATTCGTCGGCGTGCCGGGCATCCTGCACCCGGTCGTGGGCAGCCCCTTCGGGAGCGATTTCCTGTCGCTGGAGGTCTGGAACGGCAGTGGCTGGGACCTGATCGGTAGCACCGATCTGTTCGACCTCATGGGCACGGGCGCGGGTGGCAACGCATTGCGACGGCTGCCCGGGTTCGCGCCGCTCGCCGCCAGCCCGCGCGGCGGCCTGTTCGTCACGCCGCCCTCGATCAACGTGAGCATCCCGGCCGAAGGTGCGCGCATCTTCGCGACCGTGGACGGCAGTGACCCGCGCAGCAGCCGGTCGCGCTTTCAGGTGCTGGGGGCGATCGTGCTCGCCCAGAGCACGACGCTGAGCCTGGTGGCGCAGCTACCCGACGGGACATGGAGCGCGGTGGTCACCGAGATCTACGTGGTGACGACACCGCCGCTGATCGGCGCGCCNNACCGCGGCCATCGCGCTCGGCAAGGCGCTGTTCTGGGATCAGAAGATCGGCAGCGACGATGTGCAGGCGTGCGCGACCTGCCACTTCAACGCCGGCGCCGACAGCCGCTCGAAGAATCAGATCAACCCCGGCTTGCTGGCCATGCTGCCCGGGGGTCAACCCGATCCGCAGGGTACGCTGTTCCAGGTCGGCGGTCCGCGCCCGAACGTTCAGCTGCAAGCGAGCGACTATCCTTTCCATCGCTTGGTCGATCCCAATGACCGGACATCGTCGGTGCTGTTCGACACCCTGAACGTCACCTCGTCGATGGGCGTGTTCAACAGTCAGTTCATCTCGATGATCCCGGGATCGCCGGACGCGGTGACCTACCTCGGCGATCCGGTCTTCAACGTCAACGGCGTGCAGACCCGTCGCGTCGAGCCGCGCAACACGCCCACGGTGATAAACGCGGTGTTCAACTACCGAAACTTCTGGGACGGGCGCGCCCAAAACGACTTCAACGGTGTCAATCCCTTCGGCTCGCGCGATCCGGCGTCGCAAGATCCGGCCCGGCGTAACGGGTTCCTGGTGCGCGCGGTCGCGTTCGGCGCGCCGGAGAAGGTGTACGTCTCGCTCGACAATGCGTCGCTGGCGTCGCAGGCGGTCGGCCCAGTGCTGAGCCCGTTCGAGATGTCGGCGCAGGAGCGCACGTTCCCGCACGTCGGGCTCAAGATGCTGCTGCGCCTGCGCAAGCGGCGCGGGGTCGCGGTCTCGGACGTGATGCCGCTGGGGGCGCAGAAGGTCTCGCCGGCCGACAGCGTGCTCGGTCGGATCGCCAACCGCGCCGGCAAGGGGCTCCTGCTGAGCTACGGCACGCTGATCTCGCTCGCCTTCCGCGACGAGTGGTGGAGCCGCCGCAACATCACCGTGCGCGTGAACGCCGACGGCAGCGCCGACGTGGTGCCGAGCTCGGGCAGGCCCCTCGCCGACAACGAGTTCACGCAAATGGAGTGGAACTTCTCGCTGTTCTTCGGCCTGGCGGTGCAGATGTACGAAGCGACACTGGTCTCGGATCAGACGCCGTTCGACCGCTACCTCATGGGCGCGGCTGACGGCGGCTTCTCTCCGCAGGCGCAACGCGGGCTGGTGCTGTTCCAGACCAAGGGTCGTTGCATCAACTGTCATGGCGGCGCCGAGCTGACCAACGCGTCGGTCAGCGACGTCAAGCATCAAAATCTGGAGCAGATGGTGATGGGCGACCTGCGCATTGGCGTCTACGACAACGGGTTTTACAACATTGGCGTGCGGCAAACGTTGAATGACGCGGGCGTCGGCGGCAACGATCCATTCGGCGCGCCGCTGTCGATGGCGCGCCTGGCGCNNCCAGCTGACGCTGCGCCAGGTGGTCGCGTTCTACAATCGCGGCGGCGATTTTTACGATAACAACCGGGCGGACCTCGACGCCGACATCGACCGCATCGGCCTGTCGGAGGGCGAAAAGGACGACCTGGTCGCCTTCTTGAAGTCATTGACCGACGAGCGGGTGCGCTACCAGCGCGCTCCCTTCGATCACCCCGAGCTGATCATCCCCGACGGGCACCCGGGCGATTCGAACTCCGTCCCGCTCGATCCGTTCGTGGCCAACAAGGCGCGAGACTGGGACCCCGCTGCCCGCCTGGTCATTCCCGCCGTCGGCGCCGCCGGCGGCGCGCCGTTGCGCATGTTT
>PMNO01000310.1 GCA_003161835.1 Myxococcales bacterium
GCTCACGCCTCGCGGTTGGTCCACCGAGATTTCAAGGTCGAGAACGTGATGATTGGCAGCGATGGCCAGGTGCGCGTCATGGATTTTGGCTTGGCGCGCATGGTCGCCGATCCGCTGGGCGATTCCCCGCGTTACTCCGGAGCGTTCTCCGATCACGCGAGTAGCGGGTCGGGGGCCATCGCTCCCACGGCTCCAGATGACTTGATGGCGACGCGCATCCTCGTCTCCTCGTCGGGCCCGGGCGCCGGGCGGGACCCGGCCATCGTTGCCAGGGAGGCGCGCGTGGAGGTCTTCGGCCCGCGGAATGATGTACCGCGCCTGGCTGGCGCGGATCCCAGCGCGCTCACCCCCAACTTTTCCGAGGACCTGACCCAGACCGGCGCCATCATCGGAACCCCCGCGTACATGGCGCCCGAGCAGTTCGAAGGTGAGCCTGCCGATGAGCGCAGCGACCAGTTCAGCTTCTGTGTCGCGCTGTACGAAAGTCTCTACGGCCAGCGCCCTTTTGCCGGCAAGTCGGTCGTCGAATTGTCGGAGAACGTCAGGCGCGGCCGCATGTCTGCGGCGCCTGATTCGGCGCGCGTGCCGAGTTGGCTACGCCGCGTGGTCTTGCGTGGCCTGCGCACGAATCCCACGGAGCGATGGGAATCCATGGATGCCCTGCTCGATGCGCTGCAAAAAGATCCGAGCGTGCGCTGGCGAAAGTGGGCCATCGTTGCGGGAGCGGTCGCCGGGATCGGGGGCATCGGCGTGGCCGCCCGACAACAAGGAGCGCGGGAAAGCCGCCCCACCTGTCAGGTCCCAGCCGATAGGTTCTCCCGCGTCTGGGAGCCGAGGGCGACGCCGGGCAGTCGCCGGGCCGCGATCGCGAATGCCTTCCAGCGCAGCGGCCACTCGTATGCCGCGGACGCCCTGGCGGGCATGGGGCGCTTGCTCGATGGCTACGTCGAGGCATGGTCGGCCATGTACACCGAGAGTTGCGAGGCCACCAACATGCGCGGCGAGCAATCCGCCGAAGTGTTGGACCTACGGATGAGCTGCCTGCGCGATCGCTGGAATGAAATGCGCGCGCTGTCGGACGTGCTCACGGATCCGAGCGACGGGGTCGTGGTGAACGCGGTGAAGGCCGCCGCCGCCCTGACCCCCGTCGATCGGTGCGCCGATTTGCGCACCCTGCGCGCNNCGGACCAAGCTGGCCACGGCCAAGGCGCTGCATGATGCGGGTCGATTCGCCAGTGCGTTGACCGCCGCGGAGCCCCTGGTCTCGGCCGCGCGCGCGACTGGCTACCCGCCGATCCTCGCCGACGCGCTCTACCGCCAGGCGGAAGTCCAGCTCGCCATGGGCCGGCTCACCGAAGCGGACGTGAACTTCGACGAGGCGATCTGGACCGCGGAGGCCGCCAGGTACGACGAGGTCGTCGCCATGGCCTCGATCGATCAGATCTATGTCGCGGGCGCCCTGGCATCGGACATGCCCCGCGGCCGTCGGTGGTTTCGTCAAGCCGAGGCCTTCCTGGCCAGGATGGAAGGCCATGAGCTGTTGAGGTCCTGGATGGACAACAATTTCGGGGCCGCGCTGGAAAGCCACGGGGAGCTCGAGGCCGCCGCGGCACGGTACCTCAAGGCCATGGAGGTCAAGGAGCGTATCCTGGGGAAGAGCCATCCCGACGTCGCGTTCTCCCTGACGAATCTCGCCAGCGTCTTGACGGAGCTCGGTCGCCCCGAGGAGGCGCTGGCGCTCAGCGATCGTGGCGTCCAGATCATGGAGCAGGCGCTCGGACCCGAGCATCCCGACACCGCGACTCAATGGGCGAATCGCGCCGAGATCTTGAATCAACTCGGGCGGCATGCGGAAGCGCGACGTGACGCCGAACGTGCTCTGCCGGTCTGGGAGAAGGAGCTG
This sequence comes from Myxococcales bacterium, assembly GCA_003161835.1. Taxonomy (GTDB): domain Bacteria; phylum Myxococcota_A; class Polyangia; order Fen-1088; family Fen-1088; genus FEN-1088. Next base: position 1,904 of record PMNO01000310.1, read on the forward strand.
GGCCCCAAGAACGCCAATCTGGTCTTCTTCCTGGGCCCGCTTGGCGAGGCACGGTTGGCGCTGGGCGAGCCTGCCGCGGCCGCGACTCTGCTGGAGCGCGCATTGGCGCTCGCGGAACAGCACGCGGTTCGTTCCGAGATCCGGAAGCTCAGATTCGTACTGGCGCGCGCCCTCTGGCAGAGCGGCCAGGATCGTCCCCGGGCCATCAGAATGGGTGTGCTGGCGGCATCGCCCGCACCGACGCGCGACGATGCCGCCGGTGGGCGCGCCTTGTCCGCCAAGGACACGGACCTGCAGCGCAGGGCCGCGGATTGGGTCGTTGCGCGCCAGTCGGAGTCGGCAAGCCTCTCGCCCATCGCGCGGCGGTTCAGGGGCAGCTCGCTGTAGACCGCGCGCGTCCGGTCATCCTCCGGGCGAGGACCCACCGCGCAAGCGAGGCTATCGCCTCCAGATGGTGATCACGCGATTCCAGTGGGAGCACGACTTGAAACCGTCGCCGACATGCGGGGAGTCGGACCCCGTGCATGCGCTCTTGCACGTTCCCCCCGGTCCATTGATGTTCGTGTACGACGTGTCCACCTGCGGCGAGCCGATGCGTCCGGGGACGGGAGACACCGCGTAGTCGCGCCCGCCGCAGTAATACTCGGAGGGGTTGGGTGCAAAGATGTTTCCGAAGAAGGCTCCCTCTTGCCTCGGATAGTCGGGGGAGAGCCCGAACCCAATCGCCGGGTGTTCCGCGACCATCCAGATCGGAACGTGCTTGCCGGTCGTGTTCTCGAACGCCAGCAAGCACGCGCTTACCCATTCCTGGCAGGCTTGACCACAGCTGCTCGTTTCCCACTCAGGTGCCAGGCCGAGCTCTCCGGCGAAGGTGTACTTTGTCCCCCGGCTGTCCGTCTTCACCACCGTGCGCGTCGCGGGCAGAGCGCATTTGATGAGATACGCCACCTGAAGCCTGCCGTCGGAGGTTGACATCAATTCAGAGGAGGCCGCGAGCCCGCTCGCTTGCGTGAGTCCGGTCAAGAGGGTGAGGCCATTGTGCGCCTTGAGGCCGTTATACGCCTTGAGCCCGTTCTCGCTCCCCAGAGCGGGGCTCTCGGACACCTCGATGCCGCCTCCGGTCTGGGGGGCCTCACATCCAAGGGCCGCCGTCAGGGGGACCGCGAAGGCGGCCGACAAGAGTGCGGCGCGGATACGCGAGCCTGTGGATAACGGGCTGGAAACGACAATCATGGAATCCCCCGAAGTTGTTTTGTTCATCTTCAGCTATGCATTTGGTGTGCTAGCTAACAACTCTCATTGGGATGTTAATGTTTCAAGATACTTATGAGACATGCGCCGTGAGGCTGCCGGCCGCCTCCGTTGCGACTGGGGCAACAGCTGTTGCGTCGCGGGGCGGGCCACGCCGCGCGCCGCACCCCAGGGGGTCTCCGTTCCCGCCGCGGCCTCAGGCCTTGAGGGCCGTGANNTAGCCCTGGCAGCTCCCGATCAACATCACGGGTAAATCCGTCCAGTTGTGGCCCAACCCGTCGCCCAGATCGTTCATGTAGAGCACGGTGCTGTTGTCGAGCATGGTGCCCCCGGGCTCGGCGTAGCTCGACATCCGATCGAGCAGACCCTTGAGCTGCGTCGAGTACCACTGGTCGATGTTGAACAGCGCGGATTTCCAGTCGGCCTCCGGCAGCGTGTTCATCGTGCCGCCATCGGTGGTGGAACCGTGCGAGAGCTTGTGGTGGTTGTACATCGTGTTCAGGGCGGGCGGCACCCAGCTGAAGATGGGACCCGCGGCCCCCGAACCCCATTGCAAGGTCACGACGCGGTTGTAGTCACACGCCATCGCCAGGGCGGCCACGTCCATCATCATCCCGCCGATCTTCTCGTACTGGGTATCGAGGGTCACGTTGGCGGGGTTGATGGCCATGATCTCGGCGGCGCGCGCCGCGGGTAAATTGCACGCCGGCAAGCCGACCGCGGCCATTCCCACCTCCACGTCGCGGATCGACGTGAAATGCAGATCCAGCTTGTCGCGATCCTGCTTGCTGACGGCGCCGTTCGCCTTGAGCACGTCGAATTCGCCCTTGACCAGGTCGAGCACGCTCTTGCGGCGCATGGCCGCGCGATCCAGCACCGCTCCGGTCGCGGGAACGCCCGAGCCGACCCAGTCCTTGAACGCCTTCCAAGGGTCCTGAAAGGGGCTGGCCTGCTGCCCGGCCGAGACGTAAGAGATACACCCGAGCACGTCCTTGCTGCGGTATCCGACCATCAGGTTGAAGGCGGTCTTCCCCCCGGGGTTCACGGCCTTGGCAATCACCTGGTCGACGGAAATTCCGGTCGCGTAGCGCTCCGTGGTGTCGGCCAGCGGGGACGCGGTCAGCTTGCAGCCCACGCCGCGCGCATGATCATCTCCGCCTCCGGGATCGCGGGCGAAGCCGCGTGGTACCTGATGCAGTCCCCGCGGGAGCAGCACCTTGGGCGCGTAGGCGGCGATGGGCTCCATCCCTGTTCCCATGAAAGACGCGGGCGTCAAGGCGCCGTACGCCGTGCTGGGAAACCACTTGTCCATGTTGACGCCGTTGTGGTTGAAGAACACCACCAATCGCTTGGGCGTGGCGGCGGTTTGCGCCTTGGCGCGGCGCGCGGCGAAGGTCTCCAGGAAGGGCAGACCCACCGAGACGCCACCCAGGCCCCGCAGGAAGTGCCGACGCTTGAATCGCGGCGCAGTCATCTTCGTCGTCGACATCAGGGGCCTCCCGGAGCTCGAAACATGAATGCCTTGGTCCGGGTCACATCGACCAACAGATCCGTGACCTTGTAGCTGTCGTCGTTCAGACCCGTCGCCAGCGCGGCCACCGCGCAGCTGTCGCTCGCCGTTTCCTGGCGGCCGAACGCGTACCGCACCCAGTGCTTGGCATAGCAACTGCGCGCCTCAATCGACGCCGCCAGGGCCGCCGATTCCGAAACTCCGTCGGTGAACGTGGCGCCTCCGGCGGCGGCCGCCGCGGTTCCCGCCAGGTTTCCCGTCGCGTCGATGGTCACGCCATTCTCGGTGGATCGGTACTGGCCGACGGCGTCGTAGTTTTCGAACCCAAAGCCAACCGGGTTGATGAGCGCATGGTGGCAAACGGCGCACTCGGGCGGGGCGGTGTGCATGTCGACCTGCTCGCGCGTGGTCTGAGTGGCCATGAGCGCCGGTGGCTTGGGGACGTTCGGCGGCGGATCGGGGATGGTGGCGCACAGCACCTGGCGCTGAATGAACGCTCCGCGGTGGATGGGAGAGCTCTGGTTGCTGTACGCGTTCACCGCCAGGAAGCCCAGGCGAGTGAACAGGCCCGCCCGCTGGGTCGGATCGAGATCGACCCGTTGCAAGGTGTCGCCGAACGACCCCTTGACGCCGTACAGGGGGGCCGTCGTCTTGTTCACGAACGTGAAGGGCGCCGTCAGCAACGACGTGAACCCCTTGCCCAGATCGAAGGTCACCGCGCCGACAAACTGTTCCAGCTCGGCCGTCAACACGGGCGCCAGGTCGGGCGTCACCGTCGGGAAATTGGTCACGTCCTTGGTCAGCTTGTTGGCGAAGGAATCCATGGCCAGCCACTGGTGGTGAAAGTCNNGGGCCGTTTTGAATCAAGAAGGAAAGGCGGCTGGCAATCTCGTATCCACTCAGCACGATCAGAGTCCCCGACGCGGTCGTGGACAATTCCGTCCGATACACGACATGGGGGGACTGCAAGAAAGCTTGCAGAGTTGTCTGGACGCCCTTTTGAAACGCGGTCCCCGTGCCGTCCACCAAGGTGTTGCCCTGACCGAAAAGGGCCACGTAGGCCGCCGTCTCGCTGTTCG
>PMNO01000306.1 GCA_003161835.1 Myxococcales bacterium
TTCGGCCCCTGCCCACTCACCATCAGGCGGCGCGCCTCGACGCCCCGGGCGACCAGCGACGAAAACACCGACTGGGCCCGGGCCTGCGACAGCGCGATCAATTCTCCCGGCTTGCCCCGGTTGTCGGTGTGACCCACGACTTGCACCGGGTAGCTGGGATACTTTAGGACCAGGCGGGCGATCGGCTCCAGGGCATCGTCCTTGCCGGGCTGGAGGGTGGTCTGGGACTTCACGAAGAGCTCCTGAATGGCGATCACCAGCCGTTGCAATTCCCCGCGTCGCTCGATGCGCACCGAGACCCCCGGAAGGGCGGAGGCGTCTCGGGCCAGGGCTTCGTCGCGCATCTTGTTCTGCGTGGTCTGGGCCGCCTGCTCATACATCGGCTTGGCGATCGCGGTCGCTTTCTCCGCCTGGGCCCGCGCCACCTCGAGGCTGGCCTGCGCCATTGCCCACGCGTTTTGCTTCACCTCCGAGTCGGCCTTCGCCATCATGTTGGTGGCGGCACCGTACTCCGCCGGCGCATATCGGCTGGCCTCCACCGTTTCGGCCGTGCGCAGCGCAAGCTGGGCCGCCGCGAGCTTTTGTTCGGTGGCCAGCTGTTGCGTCAGCTTTTGCTTTTCGTCCTGCTCGGCGNNGCGTGAGCCTGGTCGGTGGTCAAGGCCGAGAGCTGGCTCTTGGCGCGCTCTTGATCGTTGCGGGCCAGCGCCGTTCTCAGCTTGATCTCGGCCATCAACGCCGCCTTGGAGGAATCGTCCAGGTCGTTCGATTGCCAATCCTTGTCGGCCTTCTGGCCGAACTGTTCGGCGCTGGCAACCAAATCTGGAAAACGCCTGCGCGTCTCTTCCATGTTGGCGTCATGTTGCAGGGCCTCGTAGGCCGAAAGCGCCTGGGGCTTGGGCGGCGTGGCGCAGGCCCCCAGCCACAAAGTGAGGGCGGGAAGGGCGGCCGACCACCGAACGACAAATCGATGCGAGACGCTTCTTCTCATGATCGCAACGCCTGCTCGAGGGACTTCTTCTTGGCTTCCGCCTCGCGCAACGCCTGCTTCTGGCGTTCAATTTCCTGGCGGGTTCGCGCGAGCTTGGTTTCCCGAGCGATGACGTCAGCCTTGGCTTGCGAAGCGGCGATCACCTGGCGAACCAACTCGGCCTGGGACAGACAACGATCCAGGACCTCGCGGGCCCCGTCGGGATCATGCTTGCTTTTCAGCTCCCACGCCTGCCCGAGCCATTCCCGCAGGCGCTGGAGCTCGGCGCTGGCGCCATGAGTCGTATCCAGGTGTTCGAGATCGGGCACCCCCGCTTTCTGGCTCTCGATCTGGCGCTGAATATCGTCTTCCTCGTCCGCGCGAGCGGGCAGGGCGCGAAGGTGAATCAACACCGCCAAGGAGGCGGCAACTACCAAAAACGTCGGTCGTCCCCGGCGTGTCATTGAAAAATGGATCTCCTGCTGGCGCGAAGTGGGCACAAAAATCAAAGGCTACAAAACGGCGAAGCGAAAGAGGCAAAACGAAAGCGATGGATATCCCGGACACCTTAAGATCGCGGACCCGCAAGTTCAAGGGGGCCTGATGCCATCGCGAAGCGCGGCGCGGTTCTGATAACCTGTCTGCGATGGACAAGATGATCGAAGTTCGTTACGCGGGGGTCGTGGTCGGACGCTCCGCGATTGTTCGGGAGCTGGATACGCGCGGCCTGTTCTTGGGGATGACCGAGCCGATGCCGGTCGGTACGCCGATCGTGCTTCGGATTGCCGATCGAGGCGGTGGCCAAGATGTGGCGGGAAGGGTCGAGCTGGTCTCGGAGTCGCAAGAATTGGCGCATGCGGGAATGCGCGTTCGTTTCACCGATCCGGCCGCCGCGGTGTTGTTCGGTACGCCGGTCGAGGCACCGCCCGAGCTCGAGCCTCCCGTCGCGATTTCTGTTCCGCCGGCGTCGTCCACCGCCGCCGAGGAGGCCATCGCCGCCCAGGGCGCCAGCGCGGGGGAGGGGGCGGCGCCCGATGCCACGCTCGCGGTATCGCCCTCTGGCCATCGTCGTATCGTGGTGGACGCATCGGCGGATCGGGTCCGGGCCGAGGCGGCGTTGGAAACCGTGGATGACGAGGCGGGGGCTCGCTCTGGCACCGAGGGCGAGAGTGGGCGGCTTCCGGCTCCGGATCCGAGCGCGTTTGGCGGATCAGGCGGTGGCAAAAAGGGGCGGCGGAATCGCAACCGGTGATTGCCCCCCCCCGCTTGCGTCCCGGCGACGTCGTGCGCGTGATCGCGCCCTCGGGCCCGGTCCCGCGTGACGGATTCACGGCGGGCGCCGCCGCGCTCGGAGCCCGGTATCAGCTGCGTTTCGACGCCGGCCTGTTCACCCGTGAGGGCTTCTTGGCGGGCCCCGACGAACGCCGCCTGGATGAATTGCGGGCGGCCTTCGAAGATCGCGAGGCGCGTGCCGTGGTGATGGCGCGCGGGGGATACGGATTGACCCGCCTCCTGCCATTTCTCGACGCGGATCTCTTCACGGCCCGGCCGATTCCGGTGGTGGGTTTTTCGGACGGGACGGCCCTGCTGGCCCAGGTGGCGCGCGCCGGGATGATCGCGATCCATGGTCCGGTCGTGACGCAATTGCCGGCCCTGCCGTCAGAGGATCATCTGGCCCTGTTTCGCTTGCTGGAAGATCCGAACCCGGGGGTCATCTTGCGCGATCTCGATGGTCTCGTGCCGGGGCGCGTGCGGGGGCCGCTGCTCGGCGGGAACCTGGAGGTCTTGTCGCGCCTGCTCGGCACTCCGTACATGCCTGATCTATCGGGCGCGATCCTCTTCCTGGAAGACCTGGGGGAGCGCCCGTATCGCGTCGATCGCTTGATCACGCACCTCGATGCGGCGGGCGTGTTTTCCGCGGTCGCGGGCGTCGTGCTCGGCGATTTTTCGGGCTGCCTCGAGCCGGAGCCGACGCGCGCGGGATCACCGACGGTGGCCGACGTCATCGACGATCGCCTGGGGCGGCTGGCGATTCCCGTGGCCACGGGCGCGCCGTTCGGTCACGGGGCCCGCAACGTGGCCTTGCCCTACGGTGCCCTGGTGGAGCTCGACACGCGCTTTGGCACCGTGACCGCGCTCGAGGGAGCCGTTTGCTAGCTGAGCTGGGTGCCGCTGGGTGTGGGCGGTGCCTCCGGCTCATCGATGCGACCGAAGCGCTCCTCGTAGCGGCGTACATTGAGCTCGAGCGCGCGCAATAGCCGCTTGGCGTGACGGGGCGACGACAGGATACGCGCGCGGACCCGCGCCCGCGCGGTCGTGGGCTGCACGTAGGCGAAATCCAGCACGAATTCGTTGTCGTTGTGATTCAACAGCACCAGGTTTGAATACGCGCCCTGCGCGGTCGCGTCGTCGATGTCGATTTGAATCTGGGGAATGCCATCGGGAGGATTGGACGGCTTCACGGGATCGGACATCCGCCACTCATACACCGGGCCCGGACGCGGGTCGATGTGGGGGAATCCTTGGTCTGGCGAGGCGTTGCGGATATAACCCCCGCACGATGCCAAGACGGGTTGTCGCCGTCGACCTGGGGACGCGCCGCATGGGCGTCGCCGTCACCGATGGCTTGGGTCTGACGGCGCAACCGCACGCCACGATCGAGCGTCGGGGCGGCCAGCGCGATCTCGACGCGATCGCCGCGGTCGTGAATCAATTCGACGCCGAGCGGGTGGTGCTGGGGCTGCCGCTCGATCCAGAGGGCCGGGCCGGCCGCCCCGCCCAGGCCGCGCAGGCGTTCGCTGAACGGTTGCGGTCCGTGCTGACCGTGCCGGTGGAATTGATCGACGAGAGCTTCACCACCGTCGAGGCGACCGAGGTTCTGCTGGCGGCTGATCTTTCGCGCGCGCGGCGCAAGCAGGTGATCGACCGCGTGGCCGCCGCCATCATCTTGCAACGCTGGCTCGCGCTGCAGCCCCGATCTCCGGAGTCACTGCCGTGAAACGTGAAATGAAACGCGCCCTGGTGGTTTTTTCCCTGACGACGATCCTCGGGATGGCCGCCGTGGGGTGGTTGGCGTTCACGGCCTGGCGCTATGGCGACAAGCCTTCGGGGCAGGCGCGAGGCCGCGTGGAGGTCGAGATCCCCAAGGGCGCGAGCGCCGGCCAGGTGGCGGAGATCTTGCGGGCGGCCGATCTCATCGATCGGGCGGCGGTTTTTCGATTGTACGCCGGCCAGCGGGGCGTGGCGGGGCGGTTCAAGGCGGGGCGCTACGTGATCTTCGCGCCGGCCACGCCAAAACAGATGCTCGAGGTGCTGGTCAAGGGTGCCGCCGACGAGCTCGTGGCGGTGACCGTTCCGCCGGGGAAGAACCTGCTGGAGGTGGCCGAGATCTTCGATGCCGCCGGGGTGACGGCCAAGAACGAATTCCTGGTTCAGGCGACGGACCCGGCGTTCGTGGCCCAGCTCGGATTGCCCGGCACCACGCTGGAAGGATACCTGTACCCCGACACGTACAAGCTGCGTCCGCACACGCCGGCGTCCCGGGCGCTGGTGCCCATGGTGCGCCGTCACCGTCAGGTCTATGAGGAGCTGCGCGCCGCGCACGCCAAGGG
>PMNO01000196.1:0-132 GCA_003161835.1 Myxococcales bacterium
GTCCCGCCGTTCGCGCCACCAGCGCGCGGTCACGAACAGCGCGAGCGCCAGGCTCGGCTCGTTGATCCAGTTGTAGAAGCCGGGCTGGTGGTAGTGCGACCCGAAGAGGTGCTTGGGCAGGCAGATCGCCAC
>PMNO01000196.1:249-3792 GCA_003161835.1 Myxococcales bacterium
GGCGCCCCAGTTGCGCCAGGCGCGCGGGATTCCAGGCCGGCTCGGCTGCATCACGAGCCCCGTCGATGTTGACGTCCGTCGGGTTCAGGTCCGCGAACGATTCCTTCAAAGCTCGCGGGGCCAAGATCGTCTCATCGATGCGCGACCGCGACCGGTCGGCAGCCGTTTCGTCCGGCCGCCGGGGCGGGTGGCGGCGACAGGAGGCGCGGCCGGGAAAAGTCGAAGAGGTCCAGCAACGCGTCCGCATTGGCGTCTCGCGCGGACAAGGCGGGCAGATCGTGCAGCAGCTCAATGAAACGCAAGATCGAGGCGTGATCGTTCTCGACGTGCGAGACGTGATGCGGCCGGGCCCACGGCGAAATCGCCAGGATCGGCACCCGAACGCCCCGTCGATCCAGCTCCGGCCGCGTCTCGTCGGGTGCGCAGGCCGCTGGCGGCGCGACATGGTCGAAGAAGCCGCCGCCCTCGTCGTAGGTCAGAAAGACGACCAGCCGAGGCCACAAGGGCGAGCGCACCAGCTCCCCGTAAAGAAAGCGCGCCCAACGTTCGCCGCGCTGCACGTCGGCGGGCGGGTGCTCGTCCTCGTCACCGGGATCGAGGAATGACACGGGCGGCAGAGTGCCCGTGCGCAGCGCCGCCAGGAAAGCAGCGCTCTTCTCCACGCCGCGCGCGCCGGGCTGCCAGCCGATGCAATCCTGTCGGAGCGGCCCATCCGTGTACACGCGCCAGGGCACCCGCCCCTCGTCGAGAAGGTCGAAGATCGTGCGCGCGCCCCTCAACATGCCGCTCGGCGCGCGGGCGGTCTGCGCGCGAGCGGTGTACAGAAATTGACGGTTCGGCCAGGTTCCCCCGAGCGCCGCCGAAAAGTAGCGATCCCCGAGGGCAAACGTCCCCGCGAGCCAATGATAAAAAGGCAGGTCCGTGGCGTCGTAGTACCCCATCGCCCAGCGGCCGTCGCCATCGTCGTCGTCGGCGGAGGTCACGAACCCGTTCATCTGGCCCTGATTCCACTGCGCTCGAACGGCGCGCCACTGGTGCGGGGGATCGCGCGGGAAACAGGTGGTCGGCAAGTGAAACGGCGGGACCCGCTGCCCCGCCGCATCGGGGTTGGTGAAGTTCGAAGGGAATCCCTCGGCCTCCGGTTGGCCGGACCTCCAGAGGCGGCCGAAGTAGTGGTCGAACGATCGATTCTCCTGCATCAAGACGACCACGTGCGTGATGGGTATGGCCACGCGCGCCGCGCCGGGGCGACCCAGCGTGTCCTTGGCGAGACTGCCAGCGGCAAATGGGCAGCGGCTGTCCATCTGCGGCCCGCGCGCGCCGCTCACGTAGCCCCGGGCTGTCACGCCCAGAACCACGATCGCGGCCAGCGCCGCCAGCGTGCGACGTCCGGCCCTATTCCGAACCCGATTGGCTATCAAACGTGGCCAACGTACCGCCGTCCCGTGAACACGGGACTGCAATCACGTGTGTGCCTCGTGCCAATTTTGGAAGGAATACGTGCCAGGCACGGTGTACCCGCTGCTGTGGGGCGAGGGCCAAATCGGTGATACAGGATCCTGCAATGGAGACGCCCCCAACAGACGTGGCGGCCACGGCCGTCCCGCACGCCATCCCTGACGGCGGCGCCTCCTCCCGCGCAGCGCCCCACCCCTTCGTGTGGACGGTGCTCTACGTCCCCTTCGGCGGCCTGGGTGGCTTCGTCAGCGTGGCGCTCACCTTCCTCGCGACGAAGCACGGTCTATCAATCGCCGAGGGCGCGCTGCTCAACGGCGCGCAGCTGGTGGCGCAGTGGTTGAAGTGGATCTGGGCGCCACTGGTCGACATCACGCTCACGCCACGCAAGTGGTACGTGATGTCCACGGGGCTCTCGGCGGGGGGCGTGCTGGCGATGTCGGCGGTGCCGCTGGGTCCGGACACGCTCGGGAGCCTCCTGGCCACCATCGCGGTAGCCAGCCTCGTGAATTCGTTCGTCGGGATGAGCGTGGAGGCGCTCATCGCCGATGCGACGCCGCCCGCGCAGATCGGACGCGTGAGCGCCTGGTTCCAGGCCGGCAATCTCGGGGGCGCTGGGCTCGGCGGTGGCCTGGGCCTCCTGCTCATCGAGAAGCTGCCGAAGCCGTGGATGGCCGGAGCGATCATCGGTGGGCTCTTCATCCTGTGTTGTCTCGCGCTTCGTTTCACGCCCCGCTCCACGCCCCACGCCCGGCCCGGCCGCCCGCTCGCGGCGATTGGCCAGGTGGCGCGCGATCTCCGCGCGATGCTGAAGACGAGGGGTGGGCTCCTCGCGGCGATTCTTTGCGTTCTGCCGGTCGGCACCGGCGCGGCGCAGGGGACNNCTCGTCACCGCGGTCGGCTGTTTCGTGGGCGGCACCCTCTGCCAGCGCTTCCACCCGCGCTCGGCGTACGCGGGCATCGGCCTCGGGCTCGCCGCGGTAGCCGTTCTGATGGGCGTCTGCCCCGCCACCGTGAGCATGTATATCTTTTGGAACCTCGTTTACGCTTTCGTGGTTGGGCTCGCCTACGCCGCGTTCACGGCGCTCGCGCTCGATGCCATGGGCAAGGGCTCCGCGGCGACCAAATACAACGTCTTCGCATCGCTCGCGAACTTCCCCGGGTGGTGGCTCGGGCTCTTGCTGGGCGTGGTCGCGCAGAAGTGGGGCGCGCGACGCATGCTCTTCACCGAGGCCGCTTTCGGCATCGCCGGTGTCATCGTGCTCGCGTTCAGCGTTCACTTCGTGCGAACACAAAGATGGACCGTTGTGCCCCCGGCGGGGTAACTGTGGTCAGACAATTTGGAGATTGAGGATACCCATGAGACCCGCTTGTTTCGTTCTGTCGTGTGTCGCCGCCGCGTTCTTGTCGTCCTGTGAAAAAGGTGGCTCGACCGGTGGCGGTAATGGCCGCTCCGGAGGTGCGCCTGGGACCTCGTTCGGCAGCGGCGGGGCCACCGGGAGCACCGGGTCGGGCGGCGCGATGTCCGGCGGCGGCGGTACGCTATCCACCGGCGGTGTGTCGTCGACGGGCGGCGCACCGGCCACGGGCGGCGCCGCGGCCATAGGCGGGGCGGGCACAGGGAACGCAACGGGCGGCGCTGGCGTGACCGCGACGGGAGGGGCAGCGCCGAGCACCGACGCCGGTCAACCCGATCAGCGCATCCTGGACGCGGCCTCGTCCGGCGACGCGGGTGCGATCAAACCAGATGCGGGCGGCGCGGTGGACTCATCCATCATGAAACGGCCGGCTTGTCCCGCGGGGCCCTTCCCCGCGCCCACGGTCCAGTCCACGAAGACGGTGTGCGCCAACTTCGCGTTCAACTACGGNNATCCACTCGCCCACCGGCGGCGACATGATCAAGTACACACCCGGCGGCGAGTGCGAGGTGTTTCTCAAGGACGTCGGTTGCAACGGCCTGGCGGCCACGCCCGACGGCAACCTGGTGGGCGCGTGCCAGCAGGCCCGGGCAATCATTCGCTTCGACTTGACCACCAAACAACAGACGATTGTGGCCGACAGCTACATGGGCATGATGTTCGACAGCCC
>PMNO01000731.1 GCA_003161835.1 Myxococcales bacterium
AGAAGGACAAGTTCAAGGAAGCCATCGAGGCCTACAAGCGGGCTTTGGCCTTGGATCCCCGAGACGAGCGCGCCAAATGGAACCTGGAGATCGCGCTCAAGAAGAAGCGGGATGACGACAAGAAAAAGGAACAGGACAAGGACAAGAAGGACGACAAGAACAAGAAAAACGACAAGGACCAGGATAAGGACAAGAAAGAGGAGAAAGACAAAGACAAAGACAAGGACAAGGACAAGGACANNAACGAGAAGCCTCCGGCCGAAAAGGAGATGGAGTCCGTCCTCGATAGCCTGGAAAAGAGTCCCAAGGACCTGGAGAAGCAGCGCGCGTTGCTGCGCGCCGTCCGTCGCGCGCCACCCGCCCGCGACTGGTAGGTCCTCCCCTCGGGCCAAGATGAGAAGATGACCGCTCCCTCAGTAACTCGCAGCCGTTCCCGGTTCGGCGCCGCCGCGCTGCTGGCTGCCTTCGTGGTGGTCTCCGCCGGGGCGGCGCGTGCCGAGGCGCCGCGGTTCACGGCCGAGGTGGATCGGAATCAGATCGCGACCGGCGAACCGTTCATCTACCAGGTCACCTTGAGCGTTGGAAACGATCAGGTCTCCGACTATCGCCCCCCGGATTTCAAGGGTCTGCGCGTGCTCAGCACGCCCGACGCACCCAATCAATCGACTCAGATGCAGTTCGGTGGCGCGGGCATGTTCGTCCAGGTGAGCTATTCGTGGCGATACGAGCTCGCCGCCGCCCAGAGGGGCAACGTCACCATCGGCGCTGCGCGCGTGCGGGTGAACGGTCAGGAGTTCCGCTCCAACCCCGTCACCTTGACGGCGGCATCGGCCGCGGCCGCGGCGCCGCCGCCTCTTTCGGCCGTGCCGTCGTCGCCGCCTTCCGGGGCGTCGGGCGCGGACCAGGGCGCCGCGCCGCCCGAAGCGGGGGAGGGCGGCAGCTTCATCCGTCTGGTCACCGATAAACAGAGGGTGTTCGTCGGCGAGGCGCTCGGCGCCACGTGGTACCTGTACATGAACCAGCCCGCCGACAAATACGACACTCAGGCGGAACCGCACACCGAAGGCTTCTGGACCGAGGACGTCGCGGTCCCGTCGCGGCGCGGGGGCTTGGTTCTGACCCAGGAGCTGGTGCAGGGTCGCCCGTATCAGGTCGGCACGGTCCTGAAGAAGGCATTGTTTCCTTTGCAAGCGGGGCGGTTGACCATCACGCCGATGGAAGCCGAGATCTCGCGCTCGGATTTTTTCGGCAACGCGGTTCGCACCCAGCATGTTCGTTCCACGCCGACCACCATCGAAGTTCTGGCCCTGCCCAAGGCGGGGCAGCCGCCAGGATTCGACGCGGCGAACGTCGGCACGTTCACGCTCAATGCCCATGTGGATCGCGCTCAGGTCAACGTCGGCGAACCCGTGACCCTGACCATCGAGATCGGGGGCCATGGAAATCTACGCAAGCTCGCGTTGCCCGCGGTTCCGAAGCTAAACGGGTGGAAGAGCTACGACCCGCGGGTGAACGTGGTGGTCGATCCGGCGAGCGGCGTTAGCGGTAGCAAGACCGCCGAGATCTTGCTGCTGCCCGAGCGCCCGGGGCCGGTCACCTTGCCGGCGCTGGTGTTGAACGCGTTTGACCCCGACACCCACCGCTATACCCAGGTTCAATCGGCTCCGATCACCTTGACCGCGACCGGGGACGCCGCGGTTTCGGCGCGCTCGGTCGCCGGGGGCGGTCCTCCGGTAGGTGGCACCGGAACGCCCGGCGCGACGTTCAACGAAAACGTCCTCTCTGAGGAAATTCGCCCCTTGCACGCCCGCGCTGGTCTGCGGCGCGACCTCGGGACGACCTTCTTTCGCGCGCGTGGGTTCGCCGTGGCGCTGGGCCTGCCCCCGCTCGGCTTCGCGTTGGCGGTGATGCTGTTTCGGATTCGCGATCGACTGGCCGATGACACCGGAGCGCGGCGCCGGCGTCGGGCGCGCAAGAAGGCCCGCGCCCATCTGGCGGCCGCGGATGGTCACCGCCGCCGGGCCGAGATTGGGCCGTTCTTCATCGAGATCGATCGCGTGATTCGCGAGGCCCTGGCGTCGCGTCTGGGCCGTTCCGTCAAGGGATTGCGCATGGATGAGCTGCGCGTCTTGCTGTCCACGCGCGGCCTGGGCCCGGCCGAGGCTGATCGGATCATCGCTTTGTTGGAGGAGTGTGATCGCGGACGGTTCGCGCCCGGCCGGACCGACAGCAACGGGCTCGCATCGCTGGACACCCTGCAGGACACGGCCAGCGATCTGCTCGACGCTCTCGAAAAGGCGACCTTGTCCGAGGAGATTGGCTCTTGAGGGCGCCGGCCATCGTACTCGCGCTCGCTGCCGTCGGTGCCGTCGCGTCGATGGGCGGACCCGCCCGCGCCGATCTATTGGACGACGCCTGGAAACGGGGCAACGACGCCTTTCTGCGCGGCGACTACCCGGCCGCAGCGAACGCCTACGAGCAGCTCGATCGGCAGGCCGTCGTGTCGGCTGATCTGGCCTACAACTTGGGCAACGCCTACTACCGCCTTGGCCAGCGCGGCCGGGCCATCTGGGCCTGGGAACGTGCCGTCGACATCGATCCCGACAGCGATGACGCGCGCTACAACCTGCAGCAAGCACGCAAGGTGGTTGAGCGGCGCGTTCACGATAAGATCGAGGGCGCCGATCGTGAGCCGGTTTGGGTGCGCGTGGTCACCGAACTCACGCTGTCTACCGAGACGTGGCTATTCCTGGGGCTGTATGTGTCGTTCTTCATGGCCCTGGTGGGGCGGTTGCGCGCGCGCCGCGCCGGCGGCGGACGCGATGACGGTCCCGCGTGGGGCGCCATCGCGGCAACGCTGGGTGCGATGGCGGCGCTGGCCGGCACGCTTCTGGTGGGACGGTTCGCCCTCGACCGAGTTCCCTATGCAATCGTGTTGGGAGACGAGGTACCGGTCAAGGAGGGCGCGGACCCGAACTATCGAACGACGTTCGATCTGCATGCAGGCTTGCGGGTGCGGGTCCTCGACCGGGATCAAGACTGGGTGCGCATCAGGCTGGCGAACGGTCTGGAAGGCTGGGTGCGCGAAGGCGATATCGGCCGCCTGTGAATTACGGCGGGTTGGTTCCTCGGCCTCGTGCTAGGAGGGTGATCATGGCGGCCCCGAACCTGGACAGGCACATCTTCATTTGTACCAATCGCCGCGAGCCCGGCAATCCGAAGGGATCCTGCGCTGAAAAGGGCTCCGAGGAGGTGCGNNGCCGCCGGCTGCCTGGATCAATGCTCCCGCGGCGTCGCGGTGGTCGTGTACCCCGAGCAGGTTTGGTACGGCGGCGTCACGGTGGCCGATGTGGACGAGATCGTCGACCAGCACCTCGGCCAGGGTATTCCCGTCGATCGCCTCCGGATGAAATAGCGCCGGTCCCAAGGCTAGAGTCTCGTGAGCCTGCAAGCCGTCCAGATCTTTGGCACCAAGAAGTGCGCCGACACGCGCAAGACCGAGCGATTTTTCAAGGAGCGTGGCGTGCCATTTCAGGCCGTCGACCTCGGCCAAAAGGGGATGTCGCCGGGCGAGTTGCGGGCCGTGGCGACCCGTGTCGGGGGCATGGAGCGCCTCATCGACCGCGACGGCAAACGNNTTCGTGCCCGAGACGTGGGAAGGCTGGATCAGCGCCGCCCGGCGCGGGTGACATGCGGGCCAGAGGGGGCGCAGGATGTACAATCGCGCGCCTTGGCAGAGCTCACCACAGCGGATCAGAAGAAGGACCGGTGGACGTTGCTTGAGGTCTTGCGCTGGACGACGAGCCGCTTTGACGCGCGCGCGCTGGCGACGCCTCGTTTGGATGCGGAGATCTTGATCGCCGCGGCCCTCGGCCTGCCCCGCGTGCAGCTGTACGTACAATACGACCGCCCGCTCGCCGCGGCGGAGCTGGCCGCGATTCGCGAGAACGTTCGCCGCCGCCAAGGCGGTGAATCCGTGGCTTACGTGGTCGGACACAAGGAATTTTTCGGGCTGGACTTCGCGGTCGATAGCCGGGTTCTGGTGCCCCGCCCCGACACCGAGACCCTGGTCGACGAGGCCCTCGCCCGGATCCGCGAGCAGGCTCCCCCGCAACCAGATACCGGGCCACCGCCTTCCCGGAGAATCGCCGACATCGGCACCGGATCGGGCGCCATCGCCGTGACTCTGGCCAAGCAGTTGCCGTCCGCGACGGTGTTTGCCGTTGACTGCGCGTCCGACGCGCTGGACGTCGCGCGCGCGAACGCGACGCGCCACAACGTCAGCGTGACATTTCTCGAGGGCGATCTGGTCGAGCCGCTCGGCCCGCACGCGCCGCTCGACTTGATCGCCGCAAACTTGCCCTACGTACCAACCGCCGAGATCCCGGGGCTTGCGCCCGAGGTCACCCGCGAGCCCCTCGGCGCGCTCGATGGTGGCCCCGACGGCCTTGATCTGGTGCGCCGCCTGGTCGTGGCGGCGCCCCCGCTGTTGGCGTCCGGGGGCGCGTTGGTCTTGGAGATCGGCGCCGGTCAGGCCGAGCGCACCGTCGCGCTCTGTGAGAGCGCCGGTTTTGTCGACGTTCGCCTGCGGCGAGATCTCGGGGCCGTCGATCGGGTGGTCTCGGCGGTGAAACCATGACCCAGCCTCCCGAAATGCCAACCCTGGAAAGTTCACCCTCCACCTCCAAGACCACCTCCGCCGCCGCAGCGCCGGCCACCGCGCCCACCGTCGATCGTGCCGTCGAGGCGGGGAAGGGCGCGCTGTTCATCGGAGCGGCCAAGGTGTTCTTCATGCTGAGCGGCTTTGTCCA
Organism: Myxococcales bacterium; assembly: GCA_003161835.1. Lineage (GTDB taxonomy): Bacteria > Myxococcota_A > Polyangia > Fen-1088 > Fen-1088 > FEN-1088. The sequence goes on from PMNO01000731.1 coordinate 4,812, forward strand.
GCAGGTGCTGCTGGCCCGGCTCGTCAATGTCGCCAGCCTGGGTGCGTTCGGGGCCGTGAACAGCGCGATCTCGGTTGGCAACAACACCATCGTTCAGGGCACGATTCAAAGCGTTTCCAAGTTCACTGCCGAGGACGACGCACGCGCCGGCGCGGTCCAGCGGGCGGCCTTGTGGCTGCTGGCGCCCATCGGCGTGATCTTCGCGCTAGCGTTCTTCCTGGGAGCTCCGGTGCTGGCCGATTTCGAAAAGGCGCCCACCTACGTCCCCTATTACCGGATCGCGGCCGCCATCCCCCTGCTGTACGCCGTGTACGCCGTGTTCGTGGGGTCGGCGAATGGCCTGCGCCGCTTTCGCACCCAGGCCCGTTTCGACATGACCTTCTCTGTGGCGAAGACCGTGCTGCTCTTGGGCGGAGCGGCCCTGGCCGGCGTGGCCGGCGCGTTCGGAGGTTTCGCGCTGGCCGCCCTTTTTATTGTCGGGGTCGCCGCCCGTGCGATGGCCCTGGGTCGGTCCGCCGCTTCGCCGGCTTTTCCCCTGCGTCGTCTCGCGGCCTTCTGGGCCATGATTTGCGGGTACAACCTACTGCTCAACGTCGAGCTGCTTTACGACCAACCCCTCCTGCATCATTTCGCAGGAATGGTGGATCCCGCGCGTGGCGCCGTGATCGCCGGCCACTATCAGGCTTTGCGCACGCTGGCGCTCCTGCCCTACCAGGCGCTCCTGGTCGTGACGTTCGTGATTTTTCCCCTCATCTCGCGGTCGACCTTCGCGGCCGACCGTGAAGCGACCCGCGCCTACGTCACGCAGACCCTGCGCGTGGCCTTGATTCTGGCGGCCGCGATGGGCGTCGCGCTCGGCGCTCGCCCCGCCGCCTTGATCGCGATTCTGTTTCGGCCGGAATATCAAGAAGGGGCGCGAGCGTTACCCATCCTGGTCGTGGGCGAGTGTGCCCTGGCGCTGCTGGCAGTATCGTGCGCGATCCTGAATGCGTCGGGGCGGGCGCTGGCGGCGCTGGTGCTCATGGCGATCACCGTCATGACGGGTGTTGGCGCCGCGACGTTGTTGGTGCCGGCGGCGCCTCTGGGGCCCGACATGTTGGTGGCGATGGCGATCGCCGCCGCATCGGGCATGGTGCTGGGCTTCGTGCTGTCGGTCGGCTACATCCGAGTCCGCCTGGGGGGCAGCGCGCCACTTGGCACGATCGGGCGCGTCGGTGTCTCGGCCGGAGTGGCGGTGCTGGTGGGCCGCTTGTTGCCGGGCCATGGCCGCATCGTGGGGTTTGCCGTCACCGCGCTGGTCGCGGTTGTCTACTTCGCGGTCCTGGTGGGTCTGCGCGAATTCGGCGCCAGCGATCGGGCGAAGTTCCGCAAGATCTTGAAGCGCCGGTAGCCGCGCGAAGGCGTGCTTGGGCATTCGTTCGCCGACACCCGCTCTCGCGGCGCCCTGGCGCTGGCGCGCCCACTTTTCTTGCGATGCACGCATATGCGCCCTAACTTGAAGGAAGATTGCTTCGCTCCCGGATCTCCGCTCTGCCCGCTCTGCCCGTCCTTCGCGCACTGCCCGCGCTCGCGGCGCTCATTGCCCCGGCGTTCACGTTGGGCTGTTTGACGCCGTCGCAAAACCGCCAGGATGCGTTGGTGCGAATCACGCACGAATATAACGACGGACTGCGGTGGGGACGCTATCGAGACGTGACGCCACACCTGGCAGCCGAGGAGGCCCAGAGGTTCTTGGCCCGGACGGGCGTGCTGGCCGACGATTTCGAGATGGCCGACGACGAGATCGCCTCCATCACCTTCCTGGACGGCGGGTTGCGGGCGGACGTGACCGTCGACTTCACCTGGTACAACCAGCGACGCTCGTTGATGCGCCGGACTTTGGTCGCGCAGGACTGGCGTTTCAGGGAAGGTCGCTGGATCTGCGCAACCCAGCGCCGCCTGCGCGGAGATCGTTTTCCGCTGATCCCCGAGCCCATCGCCGAAGCGGCGGCCCCGCGCAGCCCTTGATTCAAACCCGTGACCCGCGGCGAGCGGCTGTTCCGTCAGGGACGCTGGAGCTGGCCGGCGGCGCCCGCGGACCGCATCACGGAACGGCGCTTCATTGCGACGGAGGCCGTAACCGCGGCGGCCAACACCACGAGGCCCGCAATCATCGCGATGACCATCGCGCGCGACGACCATTTCTTGGGCCCGGACTTTCCCGGGGTGGTTTCGGGCATGGGCTCCAGGACCGACGCCAAGGCTTCTGGCCCCGGGGTCGGACCGCCAAAAGCATCGCTTCCCGCCGGTTGTGACCCGCGGTCGCGTTCGCGCCTGGCCGATTGAAACGCCTGCAGACCTGTCGGGTTCGCGTCCCGCAGGGTGGGCCGCCCCTCGTCCCCCGAGATCGCGAACAGATCTCCGAGCGGAACGGATCCCGTGGGCCGGTGGCCAGGCGCATGCGGCTGGCTGCTGGTCTCGATCGCCCAACCGCGCGGATCAACGAAATCGCCACCCGCCTGCCCCCCCGACAATTCACCCGGCGCGAGCGGCCGCGCTCCCGGATCTTCGAAGTCGACCGAAGTGAACTTGTTGATCTCGTCTTGTAAGAGCGTGTCGAGGATATTTCCCGGGCGCCGCTTTCCGCCCGATTCCGCGGCCTTGTCCTCCAGACACTGGCGGATCAGATCGGCGATATCGCGCGAGATGACCTTGAGGGCGCGCGAGTAGCTGTATTGAGCCAGGGCATCTTGCAGGTCGGTGGCGGTCTGGTACCGGTCCTCCTTCCGCTTGGCCAAGGCCTTGCGGACGGTCACCTCCAGTTCCTGCTCGACCTCCGGGTTCTGCGCCTTGATCGGCGGCACCTTGGCGTTGCGCACAAGCTCCACGGTCTGATAGTCGGTTTCGCCGTAGAACAGCCGCTTTCCGGTCAACAGCTCGTAAAGGAGAATCCCCACGGAGAAGATGTCGGCGCGGTTGTCCACCTCGTCGCCGCGCGCGGCCTCGGGNNGGATCGGTCGTCTCCAATTGGCTGGTCGCCTTCGCCAAACCAAAATCCACGACCTTGACCTCGCCTTGTTTCGAAATGAGCACATTCGGAGGCGAGATGTCCCGGTGCACGATGCCCAAGGGACGCCCGGTCTCTGGATTGATCATTTCGTGGGCGTAGGCGAGGCCCTTGCAAATCTCGTTCACGATATACAGCGAAGCCGCGATGGGCAGCCGCTTGCCGATTCGTCGGCGCCACTCGATCAGGCCCTTCAAGTCGACGCCGTCCACGTACTCCATGACGATGAAGTACGTGTCTTCGGAATGACCGATATCGAAGACCTGGACGATGTTCGCGTGCTGCAGCGACAGCGACAGCCGCGCCTCGTCCAGGAACATCGCGACGAATTTCTTGTTCTGGGTCAGCGCCGGCAAGATGCGCTTGATCGCGATGTTCTTCTTGAAGCCCTGTAAGGACTCCGCCACCCCCCGAAAGACCTCGGCCATGCCGCCCGAGGCCACCCGCTCGGTGATGCGATATCGGCTATCGGCCATGAACTCCGCCGTCGGTGAAGAAACCTACCTCAGTTGAGCGGTGGCGGCAATCACATGGGCCGCAACTGCGATCCCAGTGCGACCCCAGTTTCGATCCAGGAACAGCGCCCCAGAGATCCGCCACCCAAAAGTGCGGGGTCAGTCTTCGGCGCCCGCGGGCGATTTCTCGCCGTCTCCGCCACCCATGTCGGTATCCCCCAGGCCTCCGCGGCCGGTCTGAACAGCCGCCGCCTCTTCACGCTCCGCCTGCTCCTTGCAATCAATGCACAGGGTGGTCACGGGGCGGGCCATCAGGCGGCGAAAGGAGATCGATTCGCCGCACTCCTCGCAGACGTCGATCTCGTTCGCTTCCAGGCGCGCCAGTTGCTTGGTGACCTTGTTCAGCAAGAACTTCTCGCGATCGTGGAGGCGCATCTCGGTGGAGAAGATCTCCTCCTCCATCGATTCGTCGATCGAATCGCGGCCGATGTTGCGTTCGTGATTCATCGAATAGGCCAGGGCGTTCTGGCTGGTGCGCGACAGACGCTTGTACTCGTCTTCTAGAACGCGGCGGATCTCATTCTTTTCTTTCTGGCTCAGCATCGATGGGACCTCGGGGCGCGGCGCCCAATAGGGGAGGAAATTCGGAAAGCGAGACGCGATTTCGAGGGGCGCAATATGGGCTTTCAACCTCCGAGATGCAAGATCGTTTCGAAACGAAGGTGGCCGTGGCGAGACAGATCAGGACGCTTTCTTCTCGCGAACGAGCTGGGGCCGGCCCCGCGAAACCACGACGTCCCGCGTGACGACGCATTCACTGACGCCTGTCAGCGACGGGATCTCGTACATGACGTCCAGCATGACCTCTTCCAAGATGGCTCGGAGACCGCGGGCGCCCGATTTTCGGCGCGCCGCCTCTTCGGCCACGCTGGCCAGCGCGTCTTCCGTGAAGCGCAGCTTGACGCCTTCCATCTCGAACAGGCGCTCGTACTGTCGGGCCAGCGCGTTCTTTGGCTTCCAAAGGATCTCGATCAGCATGTCCACGTCCAGATCGTCCGCGGCTACGATGATCGGGAGCCGCCCCATGAATTCCGGGATCATGCCGAACTTGATCAGGTCCTCGGTCCGCGTCATCGCGCGCAGCTCGTTCTTCGATTGCTCGGACTTTTCGATGCTGGCGCCGAAGCCCAGACCACGCTGACCGACGCGGCGGCGGACCAATTCCTCGACGCCGTTGAACGCCCCTGTGCACACGAACAGGATGTCGGTCGTATCGACCTGGATGAGTTCCTGCTGCGGGCGGTTGCGCGCCCCGTCGGGGGTGATGGAGGCTTGCTTGCCTTCCAAGATCTTCAGCAACGCCTGTTGAACTCCTTCACCCGA
>PMNO01000184.1 GCA_003161835.1 Myxococcales bacterium
GGGAGCGGCGACTTTCGACGCGGGCGGCATCTGGGTGCTCGACCGATCGTGCAGCGTGAACGCGCCAATCGCCGCCGCGCAGACCGCCACGACAACGATGGGTACCTTGGATGAATCGGTGAACGCAGGCACGACAAGGAAGCGAAGCACGTCTTGGGTATCGGGCGTGTTTCCGTTTGGCAAAGAAGTTGGCCACCGGAGCGGAAAGGGAACCGTTGGTTTTCGTGACGACTGGGCAGGATGCGCCCGTAACGCCCGCACCGCGAGCATTCAACCGCCGACCCGCACGTGAAAGCGGCCTGACGTGCCAAGATGCCCGCGTGCCTGACCCGCGCATCGAATATCAATCCCGCCTGGCGGCCCGTCGGCTCACGGTTGAGCGCTGGGATCGCTGGGATCGCGGGCTGAGCTGGGCGCGGGGCACGCTGGCGGCGGTGGCGCTGGTACTGGGGTGGCTCGCTTTGCGCCGTCATGTCGTGAGCGCCGCGACTCTCCTGGCGCCCGCTGGCGCGTTCTTGGTGGCGGTGGTGGTGCACGCGCGGCTCGTGGAGCGCCGATCGCGGGTGCAGCGCGCCGTCCACCTGTACGAACGCGCACTGGCGCGCCTCGACCACAAATGGGACCAGCAACCGGAGGACGGCGCGCGCTTCCTGGATCCGCACCATCCGTACGCCGCTGATCTCGATCTATTTGGACCACATTCGATGTTCCAGTTGCTGTGCACCGCGCGCACCGCTCCCGGGGAGGCCACCCTGGCGCGCTGGCTCACCGAGCCGGCGCAGGCGGCCGAGATTCACGCGCGCCAGCAAGCCGTGGATGAGCTGCGTCCGCGCCTGGACCTACGTGAATCCCTGTGGATCGCCGGCCACGACGTGCGCGCCGCCGTGGATGCGGAGCGACTGGCCGCCTGGGGCGTGGGCCCCACCCTGCTGCCATGGGCATGGCTGCGGCCGCTGCTGTTCCTACTATCGGTGACGATCTCGGTGCTGGGTGCGGGCTGGATGGCCGGGATGCTACCCGCCGCGCCCGCCGCGCTGGCCGCCGCGGTGGTCCTGATCGCCACCCAGGTCCTGAACAGCCGCACCACCACCATCGTCGATGCCGTGGGCGGCCCCGACGCGCATCTGGCCCTGCTCGCCGACCTGGCGCGCGTCTTCGAGCAGGAATTCGCGGCCGGAACGCCGCGCATCGCAAGCCCCCTGCTGCGAGCACTTCACGATCGGCTGGTGGTGGACGGCCGGTCCGCGTCGCGGCAGATCGCTCGCCTGGGGCGGCTCGTGCGGGTGCTGTCGTGGCAACACAACCTGGTCTTCACGCCGATCGCGTATGCCCTGCTGTGGCGGCCTCAATTCGCGGGGGCCATCGAAGCCTGGCGGCGGCGCAACGGGCCCCACATCGCCGCGTGGATCTCCGCGCTCGCTGATCTGGAGGCGCTGGGCGCGCTGGCGACTCATGCCTACGATCATCCCGAACGACCTTTTCCCCGTATCACCGCGCCCGATCCCGGCCCCTCGTACATCGCGACCGCGCTCGGTCATCCCCTGCTGCCCGGGTGCGTGCCCAATGACGTTCACCTCGGCGGAGCGGCCGCGACGATCGGTCCGCGGCTGATGGTGCTCAGCGGCTCCAACATGTCGGGCAAGAGCACGTTGATGCGCACCGTGGGTGTGAACGCCGTCCTGGCCCTGGCCGGCGCTCCCGTGTGCGCGACCGCCTTGACGTTGTCGCCACTCGTGCTCGGCGCCACCCTGCGTATCCAGGATTCCCTGGTCGCGGGAACGTCGCGGTTCTACGCCGAGGTGAAGCGCCTGCGGCAACTCGTGGACCTGGCCCGTGGGCCGGTGCCCTTGCTGTTTCTGATCGACGAGATCCTCGCCGGAACCAATTCCCATGATCGGCGCCTGGGTGCGATATCGGTGTTGAAGGGCCTCGTGAATCTGGGTGCCATCGGGATCGCCAGCACGCACGATCTGGCGCTCACCGACGTGGTCAACGAAATGCCTGATCTGGCACTAAACTATCACTTTCAAGATGACATGAAAAATGGCGTATTAACATTCGATTATGGCCTTCGCACTGGCGTGGTGCAGCACTCGAACGCGCTCGCCTTGATGCGTGCCGTGGGCCTCGACGTGTGACCCGCGCCGTCGTCTTGTATAACTGCGACCGTGAGTCGAAATGGAGGTTGGGACATGCCGCCGGACGGACGGCTTCGACCGCATGGGGAGGGCGGCAACAAGACGCTCAATTTCGGATCACCGCCGCAGGCATCGACTGAGCCCGAGGCCGCGCCTGCCGGCGTGATCGAACCGGGCGGTGGATCCCGCCTGGGGGCGCGATTGGGCGCAAGCGGCAATGTCTACGAGGCCCAGAGCCCTCGCTTTGAAGGCCGGCTGGCCCTCAAGATATATCGGCGGGCCACCGGGGTTGATCAGCGCGTCGTCGACGCGTTCGCNNGTCGGTCACACCTTGGAAGAGCGGCTCACGGGAATCGGAGCGCTCTCGCCGGCGGAGCTGCTCCCGCTCGTGAAGGGAGTGGCTTCCGCCCTGTCGGCGGCTCATGCGGCGGGCGTGGTCCATCGAGAGCTCAGGCCTGACAACATCTTTCTGGCCGAGATCGCGGGCTACCAAACGGGATTCGTGAAGGTGCTGGACTTCGGAGCCGGCCATTTGACGTCCGCGCTGCCAGCGACCGCCGGCGCGGCGAACAGGCGGATCACGCGGTACCGCGCGCCTGAACAGCTCTCGGGGCGGCTCGTTCATGTCGATGCGCGAGCCGACCAGTACGCCCTGGCCGCGATCACCTATCGCCTCTTGAGTGGCGCCGATCCGGCGGTCAGCGACCCGTCAGTGGCCGGTGGCCCAGGCTCGGCGCTCGACGGGGCCACGGAGACAACCCGGCTTTCGCGGCTGGCGCCGGCCGTCGACGCCGTGCTCAGCAAGGCGCTCAGCAAGGCCCCCAGGGATCGATTCGAATCCGTCGCCTTGTTCGGCAGGGCCATCGAGGAAGCCTTCGCGGGAGCGATGATCGCCA